>DNLG01000039.1:18678-20091 GCA_003488525.1 Bacteroidota bacterium
TACTACCTGCCGGCTCGTATGGTGGTCGGCCGATGGTGCATATCGAGGTCGATGTGCTTGGACATACAGCCAGCCTGGGTGGCCGGCTTGCGGGATTCGAATTGTCGATAGGCGCCGACGGACAGGTCGCCGACGGACCATCCCTTCAGCCGCCTGTGGGGCCTGACGTGGTAAATGCGACATGGGACGTTGCACCAATGATCCGCCCCCTGAAGCAGTCCGAAGCTGCTCACGGTGGAATCGATCCCGCCGTGTGGTATCACCAGGCGCGAGATTTTGTTCGGATCGAAACCGCGCGAGATGGCGTGGCAAGGATCATTGCCGCGGACGTTCTGCCGCTGGGTGTATTCGGCTCACTCGACTCGATCGGACTTTTCTGGAGGGGGCGTCAGCAACCGATCTACATCGATGATGTCGATGGATCCTCGACCTTTACACCGGTCGATGCGATCTACTTTCTTGGACGCAGACCATCGGGCGACACGGCGTATCTGGATGAGCATGATACAACGTCGGTTTTCTATCTCACGGGAACTCTCGCCGGCCAGCCACCGCAACGGTTGCGCAGGCGCAATGCCCAAGGCTCGGGCGCGGATTCTACCATCCGCTGGCTCGACATGCACGTTCGCTATGAGCTCGACACAGGATACTTCCATCCCGGCAACGGCATTGATGATGATCATGGAAAGCTCTATACTCCTCGTGCCGCTCTGGAGGGGTTCTACTGGTCGACCCTGAACGCCCGTATCCAGCAGGCCGGTCATTATCCGGTTTCGTTTATCGCCGCCCCTGGAGCCAAGGTTGAAGTCGTAACGGACATCGTTACAACGCTTGAATCAAAGCTCTATGACCCCGATCATGCGTTCGATGTGATCCTTCCCGGGGCAGATCGTTCTGGCCGCGTCGAGGTCGATGGCTATGGTCGACATCTTGTGCGCGATACAGTCCCATCGGCGGCGTTTCCGCCGGTTCCGGCTGAGCTCTACGTGCAGGCAACGGGATTTCCTGACCGTCTTGATTCGGCAAGCTGGGTGAGTCTTGTACTCGTTGATGGCGTGGAAGTTTCCGGAAAAGGGGCGAGCATTCTTCAGCTGGGACGGCTTTCCGGACGGCTGGATCTTCCCGGTAACGTCGACCTGCATCTGTCGAATCTGCCGGATACTACGTGCCTTGTCATCGACAGCCTCTCGGGTGAGATCATCCTGGCCAGGTCTGCGCAACGCACGAACGTGGTTCGCGCCGGTGCATGGCTCTATCGTGATGCTGGTCGTCCGGTGGATGTTCAGGGCGGACGGTATCATGTGCGCGCCGCTATTGGTGAAAGCTACGTCAGCGACGACAGTGTGACCAGCTATGCCGTCATCCGCCGGCTTGGCCTGCCCGATCGTTGGGATATCCAGCGTGTTCGTGACG
>DNLG01000039.1:20416-22287 GCA_003488525.1 Bacteroidota bacterium
GAAGCCCCCAATGGATCATCTGGTGCGGCAAGAATATCAATGCCTTCCGGAGCGCATGCGCTGTTTGTTGGCAGCGGTGAAGGGATCGAGCGCGCCCGTGTTCGACGTGCGACCAATGCCTTCTTGAGTCGCGAAGATTGGAGCAAGGGGGCGGACGTGATCGCAATCGTTCACCGTGATCTTCTCGGTGAGGCGCAGAGGTGGGCCCAGCATCGTCAGACGACGAGTAACGTCCGCATTCGGATGGTCGACGTTGAGACCATCTTTGAAGCCTATGATGCCGGACGTCATACACCGCAGGCCATCAGGGCGTTTCTCAAAGATGCATGGCAGCGCTCGATTGAGCGGAAGCCGAAGTACTGTGTTCTGATCGGCAATGCCAGCTGGGACCAGCGCGTTGCCGTTAAGGCCAGCAACGTGGACGCCCGCCGCGCCGACCAGATTCCGTCCTACGGACGTCCGGTGTCGGATTTCTGGTATGGCCTGCTCGATGATGAGAAGGACCTCATCACACCGGAGCTGATCGTCACACGCATGCCGGCTCTGACAGGCGCTGAACTGAGTGTGCTGGTCGACAAGATCATCACCGCGGACACCTCAGCCTGGACGCCAAGGCAGCGGATGTTTCTCTATGCCGGAGGGGGCAAGCCTGAAGAGAGTTTCTGCGACATCTTTGGTCGCATGCTGCGCGATGAGTTTGGAAGCGGTGTCGACTTTACCGCTCCACCCCTGTGCATCGATACACTTGTCGTGTGCAAGGAGTTTGTCGAGCAGCCCGGCCGCGTGATTCGTTCGCATATCAACGAAGGCGTTGCGCTCATCAATTTCTTTGGTCACGGCGGAACCGAGTCGTTTGATATTGAGGATTGGACCGTTAGTCAGCTGGCGAATGAAGGGCGATACCCTGTGCTTGCGACGTTCTCGTGTCTGACGGGTGGTTATGCGAGTCCGTCAACAACGTGCGAGAATGCCAAGTATCTCTTTGAACCGAAGAAGGGCGTGGCCGCAGCCATCGGAACAACCGGTCTGCAATACGTATCGACAGCGGACTTTCTGCTGTATCGAGTTCACGAAGTCCTCGCAGCGTCAAAGAGGCGCGCTGTCGGGGAGCTTACCTATGAAGCAAAGCGTTCGATGGCACTGCTGAATACGACCTTTGGTAACAATGCCACGTATCAGTTTTGTGTGCTCGGCGACCCCTTTACGCGCATACGCATTGACACGGCCGTTGAAGTCTCATTGCCACGTCAGTCGGTAGTCCTCTCAACGGCCCGAGCCAGCAATCCCATTGTTGAGACCGACAGCGTGCTGATCGTCGACGCCGAGATCTGGAGTGAGGGACTCGGCACCAGAGGCACGGTGGATGTGCGACTGCTGCGGTCGCACGAAGGATCAACCGACACACTGACCACAACGCTCAGCGACGGACTTTGCCGCCGGTCGGCGGTGCAGTTCCTTGTGCCGATTGTCGGAAAGGCGGGGCGCAACGAGATCGTCATCACGGTCGATCCCGATGGAAAGCTTCTGGACAGACCCGAAAACAACACGGTGATGCTCTCGCTCAACATCGCCAAGCCATCGCTGCTGATTCTGGAACCCGAGGCGCGGCGCGTGGTCAATGCGGACTCATTCACAGTGCGCATCATCGACGTGCTATCGACCAACACGAGCACGGTCGCCGTGAACGTTGCCATCTGCACGTCACGCGACACAAGCTCGTGGATCGCCAGATCATCGGCTGCGGACCTGCGCCGAATTGCCGGAACTGCTCTCTGCGATTGGACGATGCCGGCGTCGACCCGACCCGACACTTCCCGGACCTACTGGATCGGTGCATGGCCCTCGCCACTGAGCCCAGAGGCGGCCGTTTC
>DNLG01000039.1:22520-23610 GCA_003488525.1 Bacteroidota bacterium
GCGCCGGAGAGTGCCTACGATAGCCTGAGGCAGGCGATCGTTCTTCCGGTTCGTGCAGTTCCGCTTGCCGTGCGTTCGGCCGGAAAGCCAACAAGTGATCCGGTGCGCGAGCCGTACATGTCGTTTCGACTTCGCGATAGCCTGCTACTGGAGAACTCCTTCCGTCAGGGACTGAACATCATGGTGTTCTCGGTCTTTGACTCGTTGCCAAGGGCTGTTCGTCGCTATGATACTTCGCCATTTGATTCACCGATCGAGACCGGGCACGATGGATATGCCCGCGAATGCCTGGCGTTTCTGCGGGATTCGGTGCGTGACGAGGAGATCGTCGCCATCGCTGCCTGTGATGAGTCTTTTTCGCGGTTTCAGCGCGACGGGTTGTTTGCCGAGTTCAAGACTCTTCTCAAGACCTTCGGGTCTACCCGGGCTGATTCTCTCACAGTCTCGACATCCTTCGCCTTCATTGGCTCGCGCAGCTATCGGAGGCTGACGGCCGTTGAACGAATCGCGCCGGCCGGCTCGGTCGTTGTGGCCACCGCTGACGTGCCGTTTACGTGGGATTCTCTCAGGGTGACCGTGAGCACGCCGATCGCGCGTAGATGGCAGGCAATTCGATGTCCGGATGTTGGACAGGTGAGTCTGCGTCTTGCACGTCGAGACGGTAAGGGGCTCGTGGACACTATTTCCATCTCGGGTCAGTGGCAGCCCGAGGACAGCCTGGAGTACGATCTGCTGTCGATTGACCTTCGAGCAAGCACTGCCTCGCCCCTTCCCATGTTCACACAGGCCGATCTGTTCTTTGAGCAGCGACCGCAGGTGTTTGCCACCGGCATTGAGTCCCTCAACGCGGCCGTGCTGCGCGGAGATACGATGGTCATCGAGGCCGAGGTCATGAACGCTCGTTTCGGTCTGGACTCGGTCGCCGTTCCCGTGCAGATCGTCGTGCGAGACACATCCGGCAATGTGGTCACCACCAGTCAGGCGCTCTTGACTGTCGGGCCCAATGCCCATGCAACGGTGCGCTCGGCGCTGGCCACGGAGTCGGTTTCCCGCGCGATAACTCTCGAGCTCCTCATTGACGAACAGCTCG
>DNLG01000039.1:23830-23989 GCA_003488525.1 Bacteroidota bacterium
GCGATCGAGCTTTCGGCCGATGGCGCGCCTCGCACCAGTGGCGCAGCCGTGTCAAGCTATCCGCGCTTTGATGTGCTGCTGAGAGACAATTCCAAGCTCGCCGTTGAATCGCCGGATAACATCACTGTGTTTGTTAACGGCACACGTGTGCGGCCTGGC
>DNLG01000039.1:24221-26942 GCA_003488525.1 Bacteroidota bacterium
TTTCCGATGGAGGTAGGGGAGAACCTTGTCATCATTCGGGCACGGGATGCATCGGGAAATCCCGACACGTCAGAGGTCTCGCTCTTTCTTTCGGCCTCAGCATCGATCGTCGACCTGAACGTCTTTCCGAATCCCTCGTCGAGCGGGATGGCGGGCGTGAGTGTCGATCTTGCCATTCCCGATGGTATGTCTCTGCTTCGAGTATCGGCCTATGACCTGCAGGGTCGGCGCATTTCTACCTCGACACTTGGCGTATCGACAGGAAGCTATCGAACCACACTCGGAACCGGAGAAAACACCCTCGAAACGGGCATGTATACCGTGGTGGCCGAGCTGATCGATGAGGGCGGGAAAACATTATCCACACTGACCAAAAAACTAGTCGTAACGCCTTAATTGACGGGCTTTTCAGCCCCTTGCGAAGTCCCTGTTTTCGTACTTTTGTCTCATTCGCTAACCGCTATTTTTCTAAGGGGATATGGCACTTTTGAATGAACGGATCATGACCGTCCTGATGGAGGACGAGATGCGTGATTCGTACCTCGATTATTCGATGTCGGTCATCGTTTCACGGGCACTTCCTGACGTGCGTGATGGTATGAAACCGGTGCATCGCCGCATTCTGTATGCGATGTATGAGCTGGGTATGATGCCCAACCGACCATACAAGAAAAGTGCACGTATCGTCGGTGAGGTGCTTGGTAAGTACCACCCGCACGGTGACTCTGCGGTGTATGATGCCATGGTGCGTCTTGCCCAGACCTGGTCGATGCGCTACACGCTTGTTGATGGCCAGGGTAACTTCGGTTCGATCGACGGTGACTCGCCGGCCGCCATGCGGTATACGGAAACGCGGATGGCTGGTCTGGCCATGGAGGTCATGCGTGACATCGACAAGAACACCGTTGATTTCCGTCCGAACTTTGACGACTCACTCGAAGAGCCGACGGTACTTCCGGCCATCCTGCCGACTCTGCTGGTCAACGGTGCCAACGGTATCGCCGTTGGTATGGCCACCAACATACCGCCGCACAATCTCCGCGAGGTTATCTCCGGGATTCAGGCGCTGATCGCCGAACCGGACATCACCAATCAGGAACTTCTCAAGCACGTCACAGCGCCGGATTTCCCGACGGGCGGTATCATTTACGGCTACGAAGGTGTTCGTAGCGCCTACACCACGGGACGCGGCAAGATCCTGGTGCGCGCCAAGGCCAGTATCGAAACAAACAAGCAGGGCCGTGAAGCGATCGTTGTTTCCGAGCTGCCGTATCAGGTCTCCAAGGCGGGTCTGATCGAAAAGATCGCCGACCTTGTCAAGGCCAAGTCTCTCGAAGATATCTCTGACATCCGTGATGAGTCCGACCGCGACGGCATGCGCATTGTGATCGAACTCAAGCGGGATGCCGTTCCAATGGTTGTGCTGAACAACCTCTACAAGCACACGCAGATGCAGGTCACCTTCGGTGTGATCATGCTTGCCCTTGTTAACGGACGTCCCCGCATTCTGACGCTCAAGGAACTCATGGAAGAGTTCCTCAAGCATCGCAACGAGGTGATCGTTCGTCGCACGCAGTTCGACCTTGATGCCGCCGAAAAGCGGGCCCACATCTTGGAAGGCTTCATCATCGCGCTCGATAACATCGATGCGGTGATCAAGACCATCAAGGAATCGAAAGACGTACCAACGGCTTCCTCGCGTCTTCAGGAGCGCTTTGGACTTTCGGAGATCCAGGCCAAGGCCATCCTGGACATGCGCCTTCAACGTCTTACGGGTCTTGAGCGAGAAAAGATTCAGAACGAGTATGCCGAACTGATCAAGACGATCGAGTATCTCCGTTCGGTGCTTGCAAGCAAGGATCTGCAGATGGAGATCATCGGAACGGAACTGCGCGAGCTTGGTGCCAAGTATGGCGATGAGCGTCGCACGCAGGTAGTCTACGATGCGAAGGATTTCACCCTGGAGGATATGATCGCCAATGAAGAGGTGATCGTGTCGATCTCGCACAACGGCTTCATTAAGCGGACTGCCGTCACCAACTATCGTCGTCAGCATCGCGGCGGACGTGGCGTGTCCGGCTCAGGCACATACGATGACGATTGGGTGGAGCATGTGTTCCGTGCCTCGACGCACCATTACATGCTGTTCTTCACCGACCGTGGACGCGTCTACCGTCAGAAGGTTTATGACATTCCGGAAGGATCGCGTACGGCCAAGGGCCGCTCGCTTGCCAACGTCATCCAGAAGCAGGCCGATGAGAAGGTAACCGCTTATCTGTCGGTGACCGACTTCGACAAAGACGACGTCTTCATCTTCATGGCTACACGCAACGGTACGGTCAAGAAGACCGCGCTGAAGGACTTCGCCAACGTGCGCTCCAATGGCATCATCGCCGTCAACCTTGATGATGATGACCGACTGATCGGTGCACGCCTGACCGACGGCGCGATGGAGATTCTCATCGGCGCATCCAATGGGCTTGCGGTCCGTTTCCATGAGTCTGACGTCCGCCCGATGGGCCGTGCAGCCGCCGGCGTGCGGGGCATTGCCTTGCTCGAGGGCCATCACGTTATCTCGCTCACGGCTGTGCGCCGCGCCGACGCGCAGGTGATCATTGTCGGCGAAAGGGGCGTTGGAAAACGCACGCTTGTTGAGGATTTCCGCAAGACCAAGCGCGGTGCCAAGGGCGTGATCGCCATGAACATGACAGAGAAGACCGG
>DNLG01000039.1:27141-28338 GCA_003488525.1 Bacteroidota bacterium
AACGGCATTCTTATTCGCCAACCGGTCAAGGACGTACGCCAGCTGGGTCGCAACGCTCAGGGCGTCAAGCTCATCCGCCTTGAAGAGGGTGACGGAATTGCCGACATCACAACGGTCAGCCGCGATGAAGACGCGGCAACCGATGAAGGTGCCGGTGAGGAAGGCCCGGCAGGCGACGAGTCATGATGACCACCGCCCGCACGTGTGGGTGAAACGACGATGAAGACTTTCAGGCCGACATTGCAGCACCAGGGACGACGAGTTCGTCTCTGGTGTTGTTCGTTGGTGGGGCTTGTGCTGGTACTTGCGACGTCTGCAGGAAAGGCTGCCTCCGATTCGCTGCTCCCACCAGATCGGTGCTTCGGGATGCTGCTGGACACTTCGTTGGGCATACCGGCCGAGAACCTGACAAAGCAGCGACTCCGCACGGTTCAGTATGAAAGTCTGGCCGATGCCCTGCGGCAGCTGACGTCGTTTGTGCCTCTTCGCAATGGTGGCTTCGGTCAGTACGATGCGCTTTCTGTCCTGGGAGGGAGCTCACAGCATCTTTCCATGGGCTCCGATGGCCGTCCAATGCTCGATCTCTGGTCGGGCCAGTTCCACCTCCTGCAACAGCCCATGGCGACTCTGGAGCGCATCGAGTTTCTCTACGGAAGCGATGCCATCGGACTTGCTCCGACGGCATCGCTAACAATGCTCAATGCGCAGTCTTCGGTTTTCAATACGGCAACGCCCTTCATGAGCATGTGGTATCATCAGGGGGCGGGAGATCTGATCGCGGCCAGCGTAACGTTTTCCCAGAACATTGCTCCCGGGTGGAACATTGCCGCAAGCGTGCGTCGCTCAGGTGCACGCGGACGCTACCAGCGGACGGATTTCGGGCTCTGGAACCTCGACCTGCAGGCGCGCTGGACGATCGATCAACGACAGTCGCTCCTTGTTCGCTTGGGGCTTGCGACCGTATCAACGCAGGTGTGGGGCGGAGTCGATCGCACGGCTGGTGAAGCATCGATCGAACAGCTCTCTCGTGTCCGATACGATGACACGCTTTCACTTGAAGATGAAACTCGGCGTCATGATGCGACGATCACCTATGGGCGTGTGCTGGCGTCAGACTCTACCAGCCAGCTAACACTTCAGGGCTATGCCAGCGCTCAGATGCTGCATCGGCTGCAAGGGCCGGCTCTGCGGAGGACC
>DNLG01000039.1:28470-31521 GCA_003488525.1 Bacteroidota bacterium
GACCGTGGACGACACGTCGGGTCTTGTGCATGGTAGCGGCACGCACGCTGGATTTTTAGCTCGACTTGATCAGCGCATCGGGCTGTTGCGACTGCGTCTTGGGTCGCATCTTGAGTTTCGGCGCTTTGATTCGACCGCGCGCTCGGTGCGCCTCGACGACCTTCTCCCCAGCGCCTTCTTGCATGCTGAGTACCGCATGAGCTTGCTAACGTTACGCGTGGCGGCACGTGTCACCTCGGCAAGTGATGGCATGCGCCTATCGGCTGGTGGGGGAGCGTTGGTTGATCTGCGCGACTACATCATGCGGTTCGACCTGTCGATGGCCGAGCAGGACCCCACTGCCGTGCAACGCCGGGCTGCAGTCACAAGCGAGCGTCATACGTTGGCTGTGGCTGAACTGGCAGCCCGCAGCGGAGCGCTCAACATGCGGGCGTACTACCGTGGCATTGCTGAGCCGATCAATACCCTTCCCGGCGGCACCATCGCTGAAGTTGACTTTATCACTGGCGGCGATCGCCGCATTGTCGGAGCATCCGCAAGCGGGCTGCTTTCGTGGGGGGCGTTCGAGCTGCGTCCGCGACTGCGCGCGGAGCAGATAACATCCACCGAGGTTGCCGAGACGTGGTCCTTTGCCATGCTCGATCTTGATCTGGCCTACGTGTTCCGCACACCGTCCAACAGCGTGCGAATCGGCGTCAACGGCGCATGGCTGCCGGCTTCCACGATTCCTTCCTTTGAGCCTCTGGTGTGGTCATTCCGGCAGGGGGCTGGGCAAGCCCCCTCTCAGCTTGACGGACTCTCAGCTTACATCACTGCAAAGATTGGTAATGCCAGCCTGCGGGCTTCGTATGAGAATATTCTTGGTAATCGCTGGTATACGGTCTTGAACGCTCCGGAGTTATCTCGCGTATTCCGTCTGAGTGTCGACTGGTCTTTCACCGACTAGTTGCATATTTCCGAACAACAATCTTTCTGGGGAAAGGGTAGGGGAAATGTTCACGACAATACCTGAGATGTTCACACAGGTCTGTGATCGCTACGTTGGGCGCACGGACAAGTTTCCATACACCGAGCGCGTGTCGGGTGAGTGGAAGTCCATCACGCACGATCAGCTGCGCTACAGCGCGGAACTGCTGGCAGCGGGTTTGCACGACCTCGGTATCCGCAAGGGTGATCGCGTCGGGATCATCAGCGAAAACCGGACTGAGTGGTTCATCAGCGACTTTGCCATGGTTGGTCTGGGCATCATCGACGTGCCGGTGTTCCCGACGCTGACGCCGAAGCAGTTGCAGTATATCTATCACGACTGCGATGCTGTGTGCGTGATCGTGTCGAACCAGATGCAGCTCAATAAGCTACGTCAGGTCTGGGATGACCTGCCAATGCTGCGGCACATCATAACAATGAACGACGTTGAGTGCGAAGACGAGCGCGTGCTGTCGATGGCCTCGATCATGCAAAAAGCTGAACAGTCGACCACGCCCGAATACCGCCGTCAACTGTACGTCTCGACCATGTCGCAGATCAAGCCCGATGATCTGCTCACGCTGATCTACACCAGCGGCACAACCGGCAACCCCAAGGGCGTGATGCTGACGCATAACAATCTTGTCTCCAACGTCCTTTCCTCACAGACCGTCATCACGCTCTACGACACAGACTCACTCGTGTCGTACCTGCCCCTATGCCACATCTTCGAGCGCATGGCGGGCTTCTATCTCGCTTTCTCGGTAGGGGGCTCGCTGACCATTGCCGAGTCCATCGATACCGTGGCCGAACTCATGCGTCAGGTGCGGCCGACGATGATGACGTCGGTGCCGAGGCTCTTTGAGCGTATCCGTCTGCGGATCCTTTCGACGGTTGAGAAGGACAAGCCGATCAAGCAGAAGATCTTCCGCTGGGCCTACTCGGTGGGCGAGGCAAAGCTTGACGGCAAGGGCGGTCCGGTGCTTGCGCTGCAACATGCCATTGCCGACAAGCTGGTGTTTTCAAAGATCCGCGACCGTTTTGGTGGTCGCCTGCGCTTTTTCGTCTCCGGCGGCGCTGCACTCAACCCCGAGATCGGTCGTTTCTTTCAAGTCTTCGGGATCAACATCGTCGAAGGCTACGGCCTTACGGAGTCCTCGCCGGTCATCAGTGTGCACCGACTCGAGGATATCGCCCTCGGCACGGTTGGAAAGCCCATCCCCGGTGTTGAGGTGAAGATCGCCGAGGATGGTGAGATCCTTGCGCGCGGACCCAACATCATGCGCGGTTACTGGCGCAACGAGGACGAGACGGCCAAGACCATTGATGCCGAAGGGTGGCTGCATACGGGAGACATTGGAGAGTTCAACGGCAGGGGACACCTTCGCATCACTGACAGAAAGAAGCATCTGCTCGTGTCATCCGGCGGAAAGAACATCGCACCGCAGCCGATCGAAGCCCTGATCGCGCAGTGCCCATTCGTCGATCAGGTGATGCTTGTTGGAGATGCGCGCGAATACTGCACGGCGCTACTTGTACTCGACAAAGAGGCCGCCAAGGCGTGGGCCGAAAAGAACGCTGTTCAATCAACGCCATGGGAAGAGCTTGTTGGAAATCAGGCTCTTCGATCAACGGTGGAAAAGGAGATCAATAAGCTCCAGCGAGACCTGTCGAAGTACGAACGTGTGCGCCGCTTTGCCATCATCCCGGAGGCATTCAGCGTTGAAAACGGAATGATGACCCCTACGTTGAAGGTCAAACGAAAAGCGGTACTTGAGCGTTACTCCAACATTGTCGATTCACTATACGAGCAGGGCGAATGACACTTTGGGAGGCGATACAGTCGCGCAAGACAACGAACGGTGCTTTTGACCCACGCCCTGTGCGCCTCGAGCATCAGCACATGCTCATCCAAGCTGCCGAGCGAGCTCCGAGTCATTTCAACTCGCAGCCCTGGCGCTTTGTGCTGATCGATGACCCTTCGATACGCACGCGTATTGCCGAGATCGGAGGTCGTACGATGACGCAGCTGATCGAAGGGGGCTCATTCTTTACGCGCTATCGCAAGTACTTCCGGTTCAGCGA
>DNLG01000039.1:31837-32007 GCA_003488525.1 Bacteroidota bacterium
ATCGAAGGAAGTCCGCTGCTGCTGGCTGCGCTTCTGAGCAAGGACGAGTACCGTCCGGGAGAGCTCAGCGGTTTTTACTGCACCCTCTCGCTTGGCATGGCCATCGAGCACGTCTGGCTGATGACCACCGAGCTCGGCATGGGTATTCAGTTTGTCTCCACGCCGATGGA
>DNLG01000039.1:32202-33816 GCA_003488525.1 Bacteroidota bacterium
TTGGGATATCTTCCACCGGATCGACAGCGTCCGCGCATCGACTGGAGCAGCGCTCATCGAAAGCGGCTCTCACAGCTTGTCTTCCGCAACACCTGTGAACATCCGGAGATCGATCCGGACGCGGCACAGCCATGAGCACGATACGGATTTTGAATGTCGCAACGGCAGTTCCACGGCACGTTGTCGACCAGTCGATCGTGCGCTCGATCGTTGAGCGTGTATTCGGGCATCGTGTCACGGATCTCGAACGTCTGCTACGCGTCTTCGAACACGACCACATCCACACGCGCTACTTTGTGCGTCCGCCGGAATGGTATGAGCGTGATCATGGCTTTGGTGAGTCCAATGCCGTTTTTGCCGAGTCAGCTCTCGAGCTTGCAGAGAATGCGGCCAGGGCTGCCGCTGCAGAGCATTTGAGCGCGGTGCGCGCTATCGTTGTGGTCAGCTCCACGGGCGTCATGACGCCATCGCTCGATGCGTCATTGATACAGCGGTTGGGATTGCCGGCCTCGACAAAACGCCTACCGATCTTCGGTCTCGGCTGTGCCGGCGGTGTGGCAGGTCTGGCCCGTGCAGCCGAGCTTTCTCGCGGTCTTGGCGGCGTGCCGGTCCTGATGGTAGCCGTCGAGATCTGCAGCGTAACCTTTCGTCAGTCCGACACGCGCAAGTCCAATATCGTGGCCAGCTCGATCTTCGGTGACGGAGCCGCTGCCGTGCTCGTTGGTGGGGAAGGGGGCGGCCCGCAGATCATCGACAGTCACAGCACGCTGTTTCCCGACACGCATGACATCATGGGCTGGGATGTGACAGATGACGGGCTTGCCGTGAGGTTCTCGCGCGACATTCCGACGTTCGTTCGTGAGAACATTCCCGATGTTCTCCGCGCGGCATGCGAGGCCTGGGGCATTGAAGGTCATAACGTGCGTGATGTGATCGCGCACCCAGGTGGCTCGAAGGTCCTGGAGGCCTACTCCCAGGCCACTGGGCTGCCGGCCGAGACCTTCGACATCGCACGTAAGGTTCTGCGCGACTTTGGCAACATGTCAAGCGCCAGCGTCCTATTCGTACTCGAGCACTGGCTACGATCCACTTCCCCGCGGCCGCCATATTCGTTGATGGCTGCGCTCGGACCGGGCTTCAGCTCCGAGCTCGTTCTGCTTCGCAACTCAGTAGAGTGACCATGCACGTTGCCGCCATTGTTCTGCTCGTCCTTCTTATTGCGCAGCGTCTTGCCGAGCTCGTTCATGCCAAGCGCAATGCTCGGCTGGCCTTTGCCCGTGGGGGACGTGAATATGGGGCTTCGCATTACCCGCTGATCGTAGCGCTTCACGTGTCGTGGTTCATCGCATGGATCACCGAGCATGTTCTGCGAGGCGGTGTACTGCTGCAGCCGTGGTGGCTCTTTGTCGGGGTGATCGCTGTAGCCCAGGTTATGCGGTACTGGACGATCGCCACACTGGGGCCGGCATGGAACACGCGCATTATCATCGTACCGGGTGCAGAGAGAGTCACCGCAGGCCCTTTCAGGTATGTTTCTCACCCGAACTACATTATCGTGCTCATTGAGTTCTTCGTCATTCCTCTCTTTGTCGGGGCATATCTCACGGCGATCAT
>DNLG01000039.1:34049-36451 GCA_003488525.1 Bacteroidota bacterium
GCTTGGCCTATTTCGTGTGAAGCTTTTCACTACTTGCGAACCATCACGGGAATCGCTCCGACAGAGGATCCAGCGCGCCACCGCACGTAATAGATCCCAGCAGACGCACTGAACAACGAGATGCTGTCCTGGTTGCTTGAATACGTGACGCTCTGGCCAAGGTTATCGACGACGTCGATCACTGCCGGAGGGTTTCCATGTTGATGGGTGTTCCATTTTATGGTGAATGATCCGTCAGTCGGGTTAGGCCAGACGTGCGGCTCCATCGACGAAGTGTTGTTGGGCAAATCAGAATTGACACTTGTCGTTGCATCAAGAACGTATATGCCCTTGTTTGTTGCAGCCCAGATCTGTCCGGCGGTATCGATGACCGATCCATTGATCGGTGTTCCGAGTGGAATATCGTCAAACGTTTTCCATGTACTTCCTCCGTCGTCTGTCAGAAGCACCGCCTCGTCACTGTTAACGGCAACTCGACCACCAAGTGAGCTGATGCTCCAGGGAGCCAGATCCTTAAGCTTTTGCGAACCGAGTTCTGAGTGTACGACCTGCCATGACTTCCCATCGTCTCCGGAACGAAGAAGAGTACCGGAGTTATAGCGAAACTTCGAACTCGTTCCCGACCTCTCGAGATACTGATCTATGGCCCAGCACCACAAGTCTCCGGACTCGGATCTGTGTAATGACTCGACCCAGCGAGCCGGCACAGGTAGCGGCAGCGACTCCCAAGTAGACCCGCCATCAATCGACCGATACAGTCCGCCGGGGACGAATCCGTTAGGAACTCCGTCTGTTTCCACGTCATAGCCACGGTAGGCAACGATCATTGTCTGTCCATTGACAATGCATGACGAGATCGCCGGCTTTGCACTCGCGCTGTCGAACGGACCTGGTACACTCTTCCATGTCACGCCGGAGTCGACCGACGTGACCAGACTCCGATAACCACTCAGAAATGTCCTGTCATTGGTTGCGTAGACAAAGGATGTGCTGTCGGTTCGCAGGGTCGACGTTACGCGACCATCAACGCGGCGAAGTCCACGGCTTCCGATGAGCATAAGTCCGGCGGGAGTTGACACACATGGTTGAAAGCCAATCTCGTGTTGCGCACGGGATGTCGTAGGTGAATCGGTGGGAAGCCACGAAGCAAAATGTACGGATCTGTCGCGGGAGCTTATCGCCAGAACCTCTCCGTTTTGATTGTGAGTATATATCGACCCCACGTGTGGCACCAGTGATGAGAAGGAAAATGGGTAAATCGGTTCGCCCCCTTCACCGCGTGCTCTGAGAATTGGACGCTGAAGATCCTCCTCAGGTTCATAGATGCGCAGACTGTTCGAGCCAAAGCCGATGATCACGTCGTCGGCCTTCTGCATCCTGGGGAGTCGTGAAAGTGTCTTCGTCGTGCCTGACGGAACGTGATAGGACACGGTTGTCGAGTTTCGGCCGTCGCCGTAACTCATGTACATCGTCTCGTCTACAACACTGATAGAAGAACCAGACTTGCCAACAAATCGCAATTGATTCGGGATATCCATTTTTACTGACCACACATCCCGACCATCAGAAAACACGATGAACCCGCTATCCAGTGCCATGGCTGCGAGTGAGTCATTGATCACATGAAACACGGGCTCTCGTTCCTGTCGCAGACGCCATATTGGACGCATGGAATCCTTCATGTTGCGTATGCGAACGTCGCGATGAATGGACCACTCCTGAGAGCCGCTTGGTCGCACTGCGACTCCCGTGTAAATGTCGCGTCGCGTCTGAACAACTGCGACGGCGGAGCCGTTGCGCAATGGGGTGAGCTCCCGGCAGGATGCTGGTATCTTTTGCGTTTTCAGCCACCGTTTCGAGGGCAGCTCAAGTCGATGCCAGGTCGTGTCTCGCTCATAAAGGGCGACGAACCCCAGATCAGGGAGTCGATTGACAAATTCCCATGTTCCTGATTCCATCGAGTCTGGCCACTCGCCGTAGTACCAGCTCGTGCCACTATTCGTCGAATACAGACGACTGAGAGCAAAACCATCTGGCTCATAGGACCGACACACAACTCCGTAGTCGATGCCGCCCCCAAGTATGATCGATGAATCCAGGTCGGCACCGGAGAGCAGTTCGGGTGCCTTTCCTGGTGTGAACCGAAAAATACTGCCCGGTGTTTCCCGCGGAGGTGTTCCTCCCCCTACTACCCAAACACCGCTGCGGAGAATAGCCATGTTTGGCAAAGCCTTGATTCGATCCATGCTTTCCGCTGAGAGCATTGGCTTCATATCGGACAGCGTTTGTCCACTGTAAAGGCCACTGAATTCGAATAGTGAAACGTATCCCCATAGAGGATGATGAAACACCGTTCTCGGCGTCACAGCAGTCCACCACAGGTCTGGCTCACGGCCCTGTGC
>DNLG01000091.1:0-1411 GCA_003488525.1 Bacteroidota bacterium
GCAACGTCCTGGATCACGCCGGTTTCATTATTCACGAGCATGACCGACACGAGCAGAACCGTATCGTCGATCAGCCGCTCGGCTTCCGACAGAACAACACGTCCGTCGGCGTCCACCGGGAGCCAGATCACGGTAAAACCGTCCTCTTCGGCCCGCTGAACCGCGTCACGCACCGCTGCATGCTCGGATCGTACACTTACGATCGTACGACGTCCCGTCGGCATGCGCAGCTCGCCCCCTACCAGACCCTGGATGGCGATATTGATCGCTTCGGTGGCACCGGACGTGAAAACAACTTCGTCGAACCCGGCGCCGACGTGCTGGGCAACCTGCGCACGGGCCGTCAGAATGGCGGCCTGCGCCATCTGTCCGCCGTAGTGCGAACTGGCGGCATTGTAGTAGACCGTGGTGAGATAGGGCTTCATCGCCTCCAGCACCTCGGGATCCAGCGGCGTTGTTGCCGCATAGTCGACGTAGACGATGTCCATGGATTACGAAGATACGAGGCCGTAGAGGATGGTTGACAGCAGAGCAGCCACCATTGGTAGCCAGACAACACGCAGCAGTTCTGGGATCGTTGCCCCGCTGATCGATCCGGTAAAATGCATCACGGCCGAGACGGGAGACGTGGTTCTTCCCAGACTTGCACCGATCGCTCCGGATACGCCGAGCATGATGGCCAGCGAAAGCTGTCCACCGGCGGCCAGTGCCGGCAGCACTCCCTGCGAGAACGCAACACTTGGGGCCGTGCCGGAGCCGCTGATCACGGCAAGAACGCCCGTGATCACTGGACTCATCACATGCGCCACGTCGGGATTCGACGAGATCAATCCCGTAAACGCCCGGATAGCGCCAACACTCTCGAGTCCAGCCAGGAAGCACGTTGCAGCGATGATCACCGAGATCACCGTCGTAAAGGCATGCCCCATCCCTTTGAAGAACTCCACGGTGATCTGGCTGACGTGACGTCCGAGTCCGCCGGATTCTCCATCACCCGTCACGCGCATCGTCCTGCCTGCCGTGAACACCATCACCAGCGCCGTGCACACGAGCATGATGGCACTCACAGCAATTCCATTCGGCCAGATCTGCTGCAATGCCGGCACAAGATTCCACCGGGGCTGCAGCAGGAGCAGCAGGATTACCGGCAAGGGGGCGAGCACAGCCCGCACGGCATCATGAAGGGTTAGCGGGGTGTCGGCCGGGTGCTGGCCGGACGCACGGCGCGACGGTAGCATCCCGCGGCGTGACAGTACCAGAAGCAGTACGCAGATCGCCACCGCGGCAGCCAGCAGCGTGGGCGCTGTTGCCGAAGCGATCACATCGGCAATGCTGACGCCGGTAGCCCCCTTCACAGCAACAATGTCGGGCTCGCCCGGATTGAAGAGATTTCCGCCCACACTGCAACCGA
>DNLG01000091.1:1610-5033 GCA_003488525.1 Bacteroidota bacterium
GGCACAAGGATCGGCCCGACTGCCGCTGCTGCAGCGGTCTGACTGGTGATGGCCATGTTGGTGACAAACCCGATGGCGACCCCGGCCGGCACCAGTGCCCACGACAGATCGCGCACGGGACGAATCAGAAGGCGCACCATCTGCGTGTCACACCCGGTATGGCGCAGCACAAAGGCATATCCCATGGCCGTACAGATCGGTCCGATAATATCACCCCGTCCGACGGCATTCTGAAACACATCAAGAATCCGTGTTGGCGTTCCGGCAAGTCCGGCCAGCAGGACGCCGGCAACGATTAGAACCAGCCGCGCATCGACGCGTCGGGCGATCAGAACGATCGCTGCGGCAACGATGAGGATGGTTGCCGGAAAGATCACGGACGTTCGAAGCCCTTTCGATCCCAGTGGCTGACGCTGCCGACAAATGGGCTGATGGCCGACTCGACAAGCGCCGTCACACCGGCCGCGCCGACTACCCATGACGAGGTGGAGAACAGCGTGCTCTGCACCGGCAGCAGATCATCCGGCGCAAGCTCCTGCACGCGCCGCACATACTGTTCAAAGTAGTCGAATGGCAATTCGTAGTTCACGATCGTGTGCAGCAGCCAGGCGGTCTGCTGCGGTGTTTCGCAGGAGCGGGCAAAGGAGCCGACGATATGCTGACGGGCGTTCTCGAGCTCGTCTTCATCGATTCGTTGCGAGCCAAGACGCGATACTTCTTGAGCGATCGTGGCGATGGTATCGGCCGTGAATTCATTCCCGACACTTGTCGAGATCACGATCGACGCGTCGAGCGGTCGTACCATGGGGCTGGCATACGCCCCATAGGTGTATCCCTTCTCCTCCCGCAGGATCGTAAAGAGTCGGGCAAGTGTAAAGCCACCCAGGACGTTTGTCAGCAGCTGTGCCGCTGCATAGTCGGGATGCCCCATTGGCAGACCCGGCAGGATGATCCGAAAGGAAGTCTGAAGAGCCCCCTCATTCGAGGCCACAATACCCAGGGCGCGCGATTTGACGGCAGGGGGCATGGGCTGCGGCTGCCCGGACGGCTGCAGTGCGCTAAAGAGCGTCTCGAGACGCTTCACGGCTTTCTGCGGCTCGACCGGTCCGGCCACAATGATCCACCGGGGTGCTGCGAGCAGCTGCCGGTGAACCTTGCGAAGATTGTCGACCGTGATCGCCCCGAGCGAGGCAGGCGTTCCCTCGCGTGGCCGTGCATACGGGTGTGTTGTAAAGGCCCCCTGCGTGGCGGCCCGCGACGCGAGCCAGTCAACATCGGACAGGTCGATCATCATGTCAGCCACACTGCGGGCGCGGAGCTTATCGAGCTCTTCGGCATCAAAGCGCGGACGAAGCACGCAGTCGGCCATAAGGTCTGTGACGTCGTCGAACCACTCGCCAAGACCCGTCACCTGAACGGTGGAGATGTCATGGTCGGCAGCACAGCGAATCCAACATCCGCGCGACTCGACTTCTTCGTTGAACTCCCTGGCCGTATGACGTTCAGTGCCCTGCTTGAGCATTTCCAGCGTCAGGCAGGTCTCACCCGGAACATCATCGTGGCAGGCGCCATGACGCATGGCAAAGGTGATCGTCAGAACGTCCTTCGTTGCCGATGGCACGATGTACACCGGCGTTCCGTTTGATAGAACGGCGGATTCAAAATGCGGCATGACGAACGACAGAGGAGTACTAGCAAGCAATGGGGGCGTATCCATTTGATAAATTTACGGCAATGAAACCCTCACACGTCATCATCACGGGCGCATCGTCGGGCATTGGCCGTGCCTGCGCAGAGGCCTTCGGTGCGCTCGGCGCCAACATGTCGCTCTGGGCACGCCGGCACGATCGGCTGCAGCAACTGGCTGAATCTCTGTCCTCACAGCATGGCATTACCGTGCATACGGCAACGGTGGACGTGCGCGATCGCCAAGCGGTGGCCGAAACGGTTGCATCGCTGCCGGCCCCCTTCATGTCTCCGGATGTGCTGGTGAACAATGCCGGACTCTCCCGTGGCCTGGTGCCGCTTCAGGAGGGTCTTGTAAGCGACTGGGAGGAGATGATCGATACGAACATCAAGGGGCTGCTGTATGTGACCCGCTCGCTACTGCCGAATATGATCCAACGTCGTACGGGGCTTATCGTGAACATCGCCTCCATCGCCGGCATTCAGCCCTACCGCGGCGGCAATGTGTACGGCGCAACGAAGGCCGCCGTGAAGATGATCTCGGACTCGCTGCAGATCGATGTCAACGGAACGGGTGTTCGTATCTGTAACATCGACCCAGGATTGGTCGAGACGGAGTTCTCGCAGGTGCGCTTCCATGGCGACGCCGAGCGCGCAGCAACGGTCTACAAGGGCTACGAGCCACTGAGCGGACACGACGTGGCTGAGTGCGTTGTGTTTGCCGCTACACGTCCTGCTCATGTGAGTATTCAGGACATTCTTATCACCCCCACCGCACAGGCCAGCGTCAACCTTACCGACAAGCGCCTGTAGGATCTTCCCCTACATCCATTGGAAACTGTCCACTTCATCGTTGAAGGACGCGTGCAACGCGTCGGCTTCCGCCGTTTTGCCCTGCATCATGCACACCGACTGCATCTTATGGGGTTCGTCACGAATCTCGAGGACGGCTCGGTCGAGTGCATGGCGCAAGGAACCGTCGACTCACTGACAGAGTTTGAAATGCTGCTGCGTCAGGGTCCGCAATTTGCTGAGGTCACATCCGTTACGTGCGCGGACGTTCCTCAGCATCGGGACTTTCACACCTTCCGCATCCTCTGATTTTTTTCACCAGCCCCCTGCCTGTTTATGAATCTCGACACTTCTTCCGTTGCCGTTATCACCGGCGCATCCTCGGGTCTGGGCGCAGCCCTAGCCATGGACCTCGCCACCAAAGGCTGCCAGGTTGTTCTTGTTGCCCGACGCGAGGAAAAGCTCCGTGCGGTGGCCGACCTCATATCGCAGAACGGCGGACGTGCAACGTGCATCGTGGCAGATGTGGCGCAGGAAAGTCATTGCGCGCGCATCGTCGAGCAGGTCATTGCCGACTTCGGACGTATCGACGTGCTGATCAACAATGCCGGTCGCGGAAACATGAACAGCGTGGAAGACACGCCCACCGAGCAGTGGCGCTCAATGTTTGCCGTGAATGTTGATTCGATCTTCTGGCTCACCGCACGGGCCCTTCCGCACATGCGACAGGCAAATGCCGGCAGTATCGTAGCCATCTCCAGCGTGGCCGGTCGGTATGGTCATCCCTACAATGCCGCCTACGTTGCGGCAAAGCATGCGGTTGTGGGCTTCATCGCCGCACTGCGTACTGAGCTTGTTGGTACCGGTATCAATGCAACGGTGATCTGTCCGGCGGGCATCATCACCGAATGGGGTGATGTTACCGAAGGGGGCTCGATCGGCGCA
>DNLG01000091.1:5160-12098 GCA_003488525.1 Bacteroidota bacterium
CAGGCCATTCCGCGCTCGCGCACCATCGCCCGCGACCGCGGCCTGGCCACCGCCCCGCTGTCCCGCATGATGTCAGCCCAGGAGTGTTCGAAGATCATCATTGAAGCGATCGAAGCCGGACGCGGCGATGATGTGTTCACGCATGCGGGTACCAAGGACATTGCCGTGCAGACCGTGCAGGACAGGTGCGCGCAGGAAGATCGCTTCGAAGCACTCTGGCTGGCAATGGGTGAGGCCTATCACGCACAACGCGGAACTTCCTGACAGACGCACTCATGCGGGCAATTGCGATATCTGCACTCCTTTGCCTGACGACGCTCACCGCCTCGTCACAGCGCGACCGCATAGCCCTTGTGCTTACCGGAGGGGGCGCGCGTGGCCTTTCACAGATCGGTGTGCTGCAGGTGATGGAACGGGCCGGCATCCGACCCGATGTGATCATCGGATGCTCCTTCGGCAGCGTGGTCGGCGCTTTGTACGCTTCGGGCCACACGGCTCAGGAGATCGACAGTATCATGCGCACCGTCGACTGGGACGATATTGCATCGCTGCGCTCAGACGCTGAGCGCGAGTACATGTTCCTGTCTCAGAAGCAGGAGAGCGATCAGAACCTCCTCAAGCTGCGGTTCAACAACTTCACACTGCGTCCGCCGACGGCGATCGGCGGCAGCGCCCGTTTTTCGCTGCTGTTGCAGCAGATCCTGTGGCGCACCCCCTATGGCCATACCACACTTTTCGATGATCTGCGTATCCCGCTGCGCGTTGTGGCAACCAACCTCGCCACCGGACGTGTGGCGGTGCTTGACAAGGGGAATCTGGCCCTGGCCGTGCGCGCCAGCGCAACGTTTCCGCTGCGCTATTCTCCGGTGCGCTGGAGCAATGATTCCATCCTGGTCGACGGTGGCCTGGTCGCAAACATCCCTACCGACGTTGCCCGGCAGCTCGGAGCAACGAAGATCATCGTGGTGAATACCGTAAGCCCCCTGGAAAAACCGAACGCCCTGAATACTGCCCTCTCGATCGCCGATCAGGCTCTCATGTCGTCCATGAAGCTTCTCGACTCGGCCCGTCTGGCCGTGGCCGACATCGTGATCACCCCCGAGCTTGGTGGCCTGACCACGTTTGACTTCGAGCAGGTCGACTCGCTGGTGACCCTGGGAGCCCGCTGCGCCGAGCAGCAGTTTGCAGCTCTTCAGGCGCTGGCACAGCTGCAGAACGCACAAAGCGAGCACGTGGAAGCTCCCGCCGTGCGCATCATTTCGCTCGACGGTGATTCGGCCCTGGCCTCAGCTGTAACCTCCGACATGACCCTGCCGAAGACGTTTCCCTCCACCGACATCCGCGAGCGGGAAATCCGCACACAGGTGCTGCGAAGTCTGCGCTCTCGTGGCATCGAGCATGGCTTCGTCAGATCCATGTCCATGCAGGGGGCTGACCTTGTCATCACGATCGACCGCGGTGCACTGATCACAACCTCGCTGCGACTCCATGACGACGTGGATGAAAACGAGGTGCGCCGCGAGCTGGCCTATGCCGATACCGACACGCTCTCCTTTTCCGGCTTGGTCCGAACGTGGCAGAATCTCAATGCCAGCGACCTGTTGGCCGAGGTGGATGTGCGTGCCGAGCCCAATGTCGATCGAGGAACGCTGGTGACCATCGCCGCACGGAGCCAGGGCAATCAGTCCGTAGGCCTCGGCGTGCGCGTCGACAATGAGCGCTATACACAGGGGTCTCTCCAGCTGACGCAAGAGAGCTTTTTTGTGCCGGGGCTGCGGCTTATGGCAAGGGGCTCGATCAGCGAACGCATCGGCTCTCTTTCGCTGGGAATGGAAATGCCGCGTATCGCCGGCTCACTCTGGACGGCTACGCTGCGAGCATACACCAGTTTCCGCAATGTGTGGATCTACACCAACCGACCGGACCGGCCAGTCCATGCGCCACTTCCCTTGCGAACAGATGAGTTCTCCGAGGATCGGCATGGTGCACGGTTAAGTGCCGGACGCCAGCTTGAGCGCAACGGCGTCGTGCTGGCCGAACTGCGATACGAGAACCTGCGGTACCGAGATCTGAACGCCACGGCTCGTACCCCATTCCAGACCATCGGCACGGTGCGAGGCATCGCGCGCTGGGATGATCGTGATCGGATCGCCTTTGCAACAAAGGGACGAACCATCGACCTTTTCGCCGAAACATCCGTGCTGCGCCTGTCCAATCAGGTGTCCTTCACCAAGCTGTCGGCCGCTGCGAGCTCAGTCTTCAACTCCGGCTGGCTCACCATTACCCCGTCGGGCATGATCGGTGCTGCCGATCGTACACTGCCCCAAGCCGAGCTGTTTTCGCTTGGTGGTCAGGACATGCTCTTCGGCATGAGGGAAGATCAGATCCGCGGTCGCCAGATACTGGTGGGTAACCTTGACGTGCGCGCCAAGCTTCCATTCAAGATCTTCTTCGATACCTACCTGTCGGTACGGTATGACTTTGGTGCCGTATGGGAGAACCCCGAATTCATCAAGCTGGACCAGTTTCGCCAGGGTATCGGCGCAACACTTGGCATCGATACGCCGATCGGACCGGTAAACGTTTCCATCGGTCAGTGCTTCTATCGCCTGCCTCAGACAACCCGCATCGTCATCGAACCGGTCCTGCTATACTTCAGCCTCGGTGCACGATTGTAATTTGCCGCCATGGGACAGCTGCTTGATCGCCTTCGCAACTACGTACGATCCACCGTTTCGACGCGTGGCCAGGGTGGTTCGTGGGCCGACCGCATGATCGATTCGGAAGACGACGAGCTGCGCAGCATCATCGAAGAGCTCAGCCGCGAGGGGGCTCCCCCACCCGATAGCGCACGCACGAGGTCGACCTCTGACGCGTCATCCCGGCGCGACCGTCCAGCTGCTGAACGTCCGATGGCGGCTCTCCCGGCCGAAGTCCAGCGGGCACACACTACCCTGAACGTGCCGGTAACGGCCGATGCTGCCGCCATCAAGCAGGCCTACAAGAAGGCGATCGCCGAGTGGCATCCGGACCGTCATGCCGCTGCAAACGCAGAGCAGCAGTCTCTTGCGCACCGCAGAGCCCGCGAGATCAATCAGGCGTATTCAACACTGAAGAAGTTCTACTCGATTTCCTAGCCCTATGCAACCGACCATCTTTGAACGCATCATCGCACGGGAGATTCCCTCGACCATTGAGTTTGAGGATGACCGCGTGATCGCCATCCGTGACATTGCGCCAAGTGCGCCTGTTCATGTGCTGATCATCCCGAAACGCGTGATCCGCAATGTGGATGACCTTTCCGAGCAGGACACAGAGCTGATTGGACATGTCTTCCTTGTTGCCCGTGACCTCGCGCGGAAGTACGGCGTGGTCGATAACGGCTATCGCGTCGTGACTAATTGCAACGAGCACGCCGGACAGACGGTCTTCCATCTGCACTTTCACCTCCTGGCTGGTGAGCCCCTTGGCCGAATGAACTCCCGCCCACCTCGCTCTGCCGGATCAACCCGCTCGATGCTGTTCGAAGGGGGCTTGTTGGTGATCGCTGCCATCGCCCTAGCAGCGGTCTTCAATAGCATGAATCCGCGGCAGATCCCCTGGGTGAAGAAGGAGTACGAACGTACACAGGCAACGCAGAACGATATTCAGAAATACCTCGCACCCCCCGAAGCCACCGGACAGAACAAGCCCGTGGATGTGACCGTCGACCAACCCACCGCAGCGCCCACCAAAACAGAAGCCGCAGCTCCGACAACCACAGCCGCGCCGGCTGCGTCACCATCAGCCGAGAAACCGAAGAACACCTTCGTTGCCGACCCAGGAAAGGTGCTTGAGATCGGTTACGATGCGTTTGTTCGACTCATAAGCACGGGTTCCTTTCATCTGATCGATGCTCGCACGCCGGAGAAGTATTCAGAAGGTCACATCGCCAACGCCATCAACATCTATGGTGGCGAGGCGCAGTCACGCATTCCCGATATCATCCAGTCACCCCGCGACCGCGTCATCCTCATCTACTGTGATGGTGGCGAATGTGAACTCTCGCACCATGTGGCAGACGTGTTGAAGCAGTTCGGGTATGGCCCCATCTTCATCTACACCGGCGGCTGGGCCGAGTGGAAGACCAAGCACTGAGATAGCACCATGCAGGTATCACGTCAACTCCTTCGGCAGCTAGCCGTCCGCTTCGGACTCGTCGGCGAATCCCCGCAGATGGTCCAAGCGATGACGCGCCTGTTGCAGGTGGCACCAACCGACCTGACGGTATTGGTAACGGGCGAGACCGGCACGGGTAAGGAAGTGTTCGCACATGCCGTGCACGATCTGAGTACACGCAAGAAGGCTCCGTTCGTGAGCGTGAACTGCGGCGCCATTCCCGAGACGCTTCTCGAGAGCGAACTTTTCGGTGCCGAGAAGGGGGCTTTCACCGGCTCAGTGGAGCAGCGCAAGGGATTCTTCGAGACTGCCAATAGAGGCACGATCTTCCTTGATGAGATCGGTGAAATGCCTATCGCCACACAAGTAAAGTTATTGAGAATCCTGGAATCGGGCGAGTACTCCCGCCTCGGATCGTCGGACGTGCTCAAGGTTGATGTGCGCGTTGTTGCCGCAACAAACCGTGATCTGGCCTACGAGGTGCGGCAGGGACGGTTTCGTCAGGACCTTTTCTTTCGGCTCAACAGTGTGAACATTCATCTGCCGCCGCTGCGGCAGCATCCGGATGACATCGAGCATCTCGTTGAGCACTTTGCTCAGAAAGCTGCCGACAAAAACATCGTCACCTACGAAGGCATCGACCAGGCGGCACTCAACCTTCTCCATCGGCAGACATGGCCCGGAAATGTGCGCGAACTGCGCAACGTTATCGAGACCATGGTTACCCTCGAACAGGGGGCTCGCATCACCGAGGACATGGTGCTGCGGTATCTGCCACAGAACGATTCGGAACAGGCAACAGTCTCGACGGCGCTCATGAACATTCCGACGTCCAACGGCCGACCGCAGGATTTCGATGTGCAGATGCTCTACCGAACCCTGCTTCAGCTCTCCACAGATGTCGCCGAGGTCAAGTCCGTCCTGCGTCACCTCCTGTCAATGAGCGTCGATGCCGCAGCCGCTCCCGCACCCGTGCACCACAACGCCGTACCCTTCGATGATGGTCTTGCCATCCGTCCGCGAACTCCGATGCCATCTGCCCCCTCGACCGAGGCAGATCAGCTGGACCTGGCAACACTTGAACGTCAGGCCATCGAAACCGCACTGCGCCGCACCCAAGGCAACCGCCGCGATGCCGCCAAACTGCTCGGCATCAGCGAGCGCACGCTGTACCGGAAGATTGATGATTATGGGCTTATATAGGTTTCAGCAGCACCGGTCTTGACGGAGCGGCGTCACCATGAAATGCGGCGACGTTGAACATCACCGCATAGAGGCCATCGGGAACGTCATCGGGAACGAAGATCAACTCGGTTATGGTACAGTCAACGCGTGGATCTTCGGGCCATTGCCAGAAGCGATGATGAGCAACAAGAGCCCCTTGGTCTTCTTCAGGGTCGACCGATGGAAGATCGACCATCAGATGACGGATACCGCGCTCGACGATCAGGTTCATCGCCTCGATGTGGATGTAGGGTGGATTCTGTGCAGACCATCGACGAGTGCGTTTTGAACTGTCGTTAGGCAGCGTACGAATGACGAGAGTTGTCGTGCGTGATGATGCGGGCCATGCAGCCGCCAGATGTTCTCGTGTGACCACGAAGTCATCTTCAATGAGCGCAAGAGGAACGCTCACAAGCGTTGCTGCGTCGGCCAGTTGACGCATGCAAACGTCCACGGTATAACTGCGGCCTGCGATGTGGCCCACGCACTCGGTGTGTGTGCCGTTGCCATGCGGAGCAAGCGTGACAACGTCGCAACGAACCGGACCGCCCTGTTCGATGCTTCCAACGAACGAGCCGATGCGGAATGGTTCGAAACAGGCCGCCGGCAGGGAGAAAGCATTCGTTGCCTCGTCCGGAGTGATCGGCAACCAGATGTCGTGACAGTGCTCAAGATCGAAACGGTGACCGTTGATCACGAGCTCGGAATGGGTGGTATGCATAGGCATCAAAGCAATTTACGCGAGGGCCTGTCACGATTTGCAGGCCCGCTGCCTCATAGACCGTAAAGCCCAGATATTGCGTAGTTTACTTGAACTTCGACAATCACTTGGGCATTATTCTCAACCCTCGTGTTTACGGAAGAGGTACTCATATGTCTCGTACTCTCAACAAAGTGATGCTCATCGGGAACGTTGGCAAGGATCCCGAGGTCAACTTCACACCAAGCGGCGTTAAGGTCGCCCAGTTCCGCATGGCCACCTCCGAAACCTGGAAGGACAAAGACGGGGCCGTTCAGGAGCACACGGACTGGCATACGGTGATCGCATGGAGGGGGCTGGCCGACGTTGTGGAGCGTCTTGTTCGAAGAGGTACCCGACTCTACGTCGAGGGCAAGATCCAGTCACGCACCTATGATGACCGTGACGGGAACAAGCGCTACGTCACGGAGATCGTTGCCGAGAACCTTTTGCTGCTCGATGCCAAGCGTTCGGACCAGCCTGCAGGAAATGCAGAGACTGAATCGGCCAATGGTACGTCATCGCCGGCCGGCGATGAAATCCCCTTCTAATACAACGGAGAATTCGGTTTGGACGTGTCGCGTAGCACGGAGATTCGTGTCGGGATTGTAAGCATTCTATCGATCGCACTGCTGATCGGCGGAATCATGCTCGGTAAAGGTGTCAGCTTTGATCCAAGCAGAAAACAGATTGCCATCCGTGCGGAGTCTTCCGGCGGCGTCGAAAGCGGAAGCCCCATCGTCGTCAATGGTGTCAAACGGGGTCAGGTAACCAGCGTTGTCAACCAGGACGGTACGGTGCTTATCTCGGCAGAGAT
>DNLG01000091.1:12357-12731 GCA_003488525.1 Bacteroidota bacterium
CCGGGAACGATCTCGGCCGATCTCAGTCAGCTGATCGCAACGCTTGGCGATGTCAGCGGCAATGCCGTGAGCATCGTCAAGCGTCTCGACACGCTCAGCGGCAGCCTGACGGATCTGACGCGTGACGGACAGCTGGTGAACGATGTGCGGACGATCACCTCCGAAGGTGCAGTGTTCGTTAAGGACATGCGCTCATGGTTCGCTGCGAACAAGGATCCTCTGAGTCAGTCCATCCGCGATCTGCGATCGATTGCCTCGCAGCTTCGAACGAGCATCGACAAGAACGAACCGAAGGTTTCGCGTCTTGTTGACCGTCTGGATGCGACGCTGACGTCGATCGACGGCACGATCGGCAGGGCCGACCGGGCGCTGAC
>DNLG01000157.1:0-2775 GCA_003488525.1 Bacteroidota bacterium
CCGTACTTCCGTAATTGTGTAATTCCGTACTTCCGTACTTCCGTAACTCCGCACCTCCCTCTTTCTTCTTATCTTTGCCGTTCTCATTTCGGACCTCTCTCGGAAAGCAGAACTATGAGCACGTATATCGTAAATCCCG
This sequence comes from Bacteroidota bacterium, assembly GCA_003488525.1. Lineage (GTDB taxonomy): Bacteria > Bacteroidota > Ignavibacteria > Kapaibacteriales > Kapaibacteriaceae > UBA10438. The sequence goes on from DNLG01000157.1 coordinate 140, forward strand.
TCAAGGTACGGATGGATGAATCCGCCAAGGGCTCCATCTATAAGTCCATCATTGCCATGGGCCTGCGTTCACGTCAGATCAATGACCAGATCAAGACGCAGATCACCGAGCGGATGGCCGATGTGATCACGGACACCGACGAGTCAGAAGGTCCAAACGCGGATCAGATCGCGATCAGCAAGGAATTCGATCTCCTTCCGAAGCCAACCTTCATGGCTATGAAGGAGATGGTGGAAGGACAGATTCACACGCGCTCTACGGAAGTCGCGCCTCCTGCCACTGAAGAGTAACATCACCGCCATGCAATGTTCCGAGCCATCCGGTCAGACCGCGATGGCTCGTTTCGTCTCATGAAGATCCTACTTGGCATAACGGGCAGTGTTTCGGCGTATAAAACGCCGTGGCTGGTGCGCGACCTGCGTCGCGGCGGACATGACGTGCGCGTTATCATGACGCCGTCAGCACGGGAGTTTGTTGCGCCCCTTGCCCTGGAAGCGGTAAGCACGCATCCGGTGATCATCAATCCCTACGACCCGACCATTCAGGAAGGGGGCTCGTGGCACGTGCACCTGGCACACTGGGCCGATGTGATCTGTATCGCCCCCTGCTCGGCAACAACGCTGGCACGCCTTGCAGCAGGACTGTGCGATACGGCTCTCATGACGGTGGTCTGCTCGCGTCCGGCGGCAACGCCACTCGTCGTGTTTCCGGCAATGGATACCGACATGTGGCACCAGGCCGCCACGCAACGCAACGTTGCGCAGCTGCGCTCCGACGGCATCACGGTTGTCGAGCCCGATTCGGGCCCGCTTGCTTCGGGTCTCACAGGCGCCGGACGTCTGCCCGAGATCGGAACCATCACGTCGATCATTGCCGGTCATGATATGCAGGGGGCTGATCATGCTCCCGATCACGATCTCGCAGCTACGACGTCAGTGTCCGGCAAGCACCTTGTGATCACAGCCGGACCGACCCACGAACGCATTGATGCCGTCCGCTCAATAGTGAATCATTCAACGGGAACGATGGGCTTTGCCCTGGCTGCGGCAGCGCAACGACGCGGATATCTCGTGACGCTGATTGCCGGACCCGTCGCATTGCCAACACCACACGGTCTGGAGCGCATCGATGTTGTCTCGGCTGCAGACATGTACAACGCCGTGATGCAGCACCGGAATGCCGATGTCTTCATCATGTCGGCCGCTGTGGCAGACTTCACGCCAAGCCAGCCCCATGACCAGAAGCTGAAGAAGGATTCTGTTGGCGACGAGTTGACGCTGCACCTGAGGCGGACAACGGACATCCTCGCTGAGCTCGGCGCTGCCAAGCAGTCGCATCAACGAGTTGTGGGCTTTGCTCTTGAGACCGGCGACGTGGTGGCGTATGCAACCGAGAAGCTGGCGAAGAAGAAGGCCGACATGATCGTGGCCAACGCAGCCGATGCTCCTGATTCCGGCTTTGGTCCGGGCAGGAATACCATAACGATCATTACAAATCATGGCTCACCCAGCCCCTTTCCTCCAATGTCCAAGACTGCCTGCGCCGAGGTCATTCTCGACGCTATTGAACGCCTGTGATCTCGTTATCAAACATTACCGTCGATTTCGGAACGCGCGTCCTGTTCAAGGGCGTGAGCTTTCTCATCAAGCATGGCGACCGTATCGGCCTTGTGGGCCGCAACGGTGCCGGCAAGTCCACCATGCTGAGCATCATCGCCGGAGAGCGCCAGGGCACGTCCGGTGAAGTGTCGCGTCAGACCGGCATCCGCGTGGGCTTTCTGTCACAGGAGCTGACGCTGGATGTGACCAAGACGCTGCGCGAAACCGCCATGCAGGCGTTTGAGGAAGTGCTGGCTCTGCACGACGAGATCGACCGCATTCAGCATCAGCTGGAAACACGCACTGACTACGAGAGCGACGAGTACATGAAGCTCGTGCAGCGGCTGACGGACGCTAACGACCTCTATGCGCGCCGTGGCGGTATGACCATGCAGGCCGACATTGAGCAGATCCTGACGGGTCTGGGCTTTGAGCGTGAACAGCTGGACAATCCGCTGACGATGTTCTCAGGGGGCTGGCAGATGCGTGCAGAACTCGGACGTCTGCTCCTGCAACGTCCGGACTGTCTGCTGCTGGACGAACCGACGAACCACCTTGACCTCGACAGCGTGCATTGGCTCGATGAATATCTGAACCGGTTTGACGGCACGCTGATTACGATTTCGCACGACCGGCACTTTTTGAACAATATCTGCACGCATACGNNCAGCGGCTGACGGACGCTAACGACATCTATGCGCGCCGTGGCGGTATGACCATGCAGGCCGACATTGAGCAGATCCTGACGGGTCTGGGCTTTGAGCGTGAACAGCTGGACAATCCGCTGACGATGTTCTCAGGGGGCTGGCAGATGCGTGCGGAACTCGGACGTCTGCTCCTGCAACGTCCGGACTGTCTGCTACTGGACGAACCGACGAACCACCTTGACATCGACTCTGTGCGCTGGCTTGAAGACTTCCTGTCGAACTACGACGGCGCTGTGGTGCTCATCTCGCACGACCGTGCGTTTCTTGACAGCATCACGAACCGCACCATCGAGATCACGAAGGTCAAGGTCTACGACATCCCCGCAAGCTA
>DNLG01000157.1:2910-7901 GCA_003488525.1 Bacteroidota bacterium
CGACTACGAAGAGATCCGCGCCGAACGCATGGAGCAGCAGAAGGCCATGGCTGCACGCCAGAATCGTGAGCGCGATCGGATGCAGAAGTGGATCGATAAATTCAAGTACAAAGCATCTCTGGCCTCACGTGCCCAGTCGCGCATCAAGGCGCTGCAACGCATGGAAGTGATCGAGGTGGATGATCAGGACACGTCCTCGATCCACTTCTCCTTCCCTCCGGCGCCACGCTCGGGCAGGGTTGTGGTTGAATGTACCGGCATCCACAAGAGCTATGCCGAGAAGAAGGTTCTGCGCGGGGTCGACTTTGCCCTCGAGCGCGGAGAGAAGATCGCCTTCATCGGGAAGAACGGCGAAGGAAAGACCACACTGGCCAAGATTATTGCGGCTGTTGAGCCCCCTACCGCGGGCAACGTGCAGGTTGGGCACGCCACATCGATCGGGTATTATGCGCAGCACCAGGCCGACTCTATGGACGGCTTCCAGACGGTGTATGAGATCATGGAACAGGGGGCTCCTCCGGAAATGCGCTCGCGCCTGCGTACGCTGCTGGGAGCATTCCTGTTCAAGGGCGACGATATCAATAAGCGCGTGAGCGTTCTGAGCGGTGGCGAAAAGTCACGTCTGGCGCTTGCACGCCTTCTACTTCAGCCATACAACCTGCTCATCCTGGACGAGCCGACTAACCACCTGGACATGCTCTCGAAGGAAGTTCTCAAGGAAGCCCTTATGGCCTATGACGGCGCCATGATCGTGGTGTCGCACGACCGGGATTTTCTCGACGGACTCACCGAAAAGATCATTGCCTTCCGTCATGGCACACTCAAGGAGTACGAAGGGGACGTCGATACGTACCTCAAGCTTCTGGGCGACCCCCGACTGCAGTCCGCACCGCCCCCTCACGAGATCCCTCTGGGTCATGCCCCCGCTGCCGCCCCGGCCAAGTCTGCCGCACAGATCCGTGAAGAGCAGAAGGCCCTGGAGAAAGAGAAACGCAAAGCGGAACGCCGCATCGCCGAGATCGAAAAGCAGATCGGTGTGCAGGAGAAGACCATGGCGGAATTGGAGGTCACCCTTGCCGCCCCCGATCTTTACAAGGATCCCGTCAAGCAGCACAAGAGCATCACCACCTATGAGACTGCGAAGCGTGTTCTGGCATCACTCATGGACGAGTGGAGCACACTCATGGAAGTTGTTTCAGCAGAATCATAGGACACCTGCATGACCCGGTACATTCTCACAGCGATCACACTTGTCATTCTTGCACGCCCGTTCTCGGCAGTAGCGCAACCAGCGCCACCGCAGCCGGAGCGCCGCACGATCACGGTAACAGGTGAAGCGGAGTTAACGATGAGTCCGGACCGTGCAGAAGTGACCATCGGCGTGGAGACCTGGGGCAAGAACATCATGTCCATCAAGGTCGATAACGGCAAGCGCGTCAGGGCCATTCTTGATGCCGTCAAGGGGCTTGGCATTCCCGCCAAGGACATCATGACGCGAGACCTTTCCATCCAGCCCGAGTACACGTGGAAGGATGACCGTCGGGAGTTCATCCGCTACCGCATGCGCAACGTGGTGGTCATCACCGTCAACGATCTTGCCAAGGTCGAAGACGTTGTCAACGCCGGCGTTAACGAGTCGAGCAACATCCTGGAGGGGGTGACCTTCTCCGCAAAGGATGCGAGCCGACTTCACGATTCGCTCCAGATCCAGGCGGCCCGGAATGCCCGCTCCAAGGCCGTAGCCCTGGCCGAAGCTGTCGGCGCAAAGGTGGGCGATGCCATTACCATCACGGAATCGCAGACCTACGAGCCCCGGCCGATGTATGCAATGAGAGCAAATGCCGCTTTTGAGGACAGAGCTTCCACGCCCGTCGAATCCGGTCAGCTCACACTCAGGTCCACCATCAACATCGTGTTCGAGCTAAAATGATCAATGGCAAGCGCATCGTCGTGGTCATGCCGGCCTACAATGCCGAGAAGACCCTGGAAATGACCTATCGGGAGATCCCGATGGACATCGTCGATGAGGTGATCCTTGTTGATGACCACTCGCGCGACAACACTACGCAGCTGGCGCATGACCTGGGCATTGACCACGTGATCCGGCATGACAGGAATCGCGGCTACGGCGGCAATCAGAAGACGTGCTACACAAAGGCTCTGGAGTGCGGCGCCGACGTCGTGATCATGGTCCACCCCGACTATCAATACACGCCCCTTCTCATCCCCGTCATGGCATGGATGATCGCCAATGACGTCTACCCGGTCGTGCTCGCCTCGCGCATTCTCGGCAACGGGGCTCGCAAGGGCGGCATGCCATTGTACAAATACATCGCCAACCGCGCATTGACGTTCATCCAGAACATGCTGGTGAGTCAGAAGCTATCCGAGTACCACACCGGATACCGGGCGTTCTCTCGCGAAGTTCTCGAGAGGATCAACCTCGAGGCCAACAGCGACGACTTTGTGTTCGACAACCAGATGCTCTCACAGATCATCATGGCCGACTTCCCCATCGGCGAGGTAACGTGTCCGACGAAGTACTTTGACGATGCCTCCTCGATCAACTTCCGGCGCAGCACCATCTATGGCTTCGGCGTGCTGTTTACGAGTCTGCAGCACCGACTCCACAAATGGGGTCTTGTGAAGAACGCCCGCTACTCATGAGTCTCGGATCATGTGCGTAATTTCCGCCCATGATTCTGACAGATGCCGAGATCCTGGCCTGTATGGAGGCCGGAACCATCAAGATCGAGCCGTTTGACCCTGCGTGTCTCGGCTCCAATTCCTACGATGTTCACCTCGGGCGCATGCTCGGGGAGTATGTGGACCGTGAGCTGGACGCGAAGCGTCATAATCGCATTGAGCTGTATCCGATCCCGGACGAGGGCATCGTACTGGTTCCGGAGAAGTTCTACCTCGGCGTTACCGAGGAGTACACCGAAACGCACGCTCATGTGCCGTTTCTCGAGGGCAAGTCGAGCGTCGGCCGCCTGGGCATCGACATCCATGCCACGGCCGGCAAGGGCGATATCGGTTTCTGCAACTTCTGGACGCTCGAGATCAGTGTAAAGCAGCCTGTGCGTGTCTATGCCGGCATGCCCATCGGTCAACTTATTTACTTCATGGTCGAGGGCACGGTCATCAATCCATACAACAGCAAGCCTTCGGCCAAGTACAACTCCAAGGTCCAGGCCCCTGTTGAGTCGATGATGTGGAAGAACTTCCCCGAAGACGAGCGCAAAGGGTAACTCTGTATGTGGAAGTTTCTGTTGATCGCCCTTGTATCGTTCACACTGATCTCCTGCGAAGAAGATGCCGGGGGCTCTTTGAGTGAGTTCAACGAACAGGAGATCATGGATGCACGTCTGGCAAAGGACGAGGCATTTCGTTCGGGTTCTGCAAGCCCCCTTCCGGCTGACAAGCGTGAATCCTTTGCGGGTCTGAAGTACTTCGATCCCGACGAGCGATACGTTGTCGAGGCGACCTTCAGTCCGGCAAGCAAGGCCGAAGACATTGTCATGCAGACATCGACCGGTGAGCCACGCAAGGCCATTCGTGCCGGCTGGTTTACCTTCACGATCGACGGGCGCAAGCTGAAGCTTTCTGCATATACGTTTGACGGCAGCGAAGGCACGTCCTTCTTTGTGCCGTTCACGGACAGGACTACCGGACACGAGACCTACTATGCGGGTCGGTATCTGGACATCCCGAAGATCGACGGTGATCAGTACATCATCGATTTTAACGATGCGTACAATCCCTACTGTGCCTACAGCGAAGCGTATTCATGTCCACTGGTGCCATCCGAGAATGAACTTGCCGTAGCGATCCGCGCCGGAGAGAAGAAGTGAGGCTCGTTCTAGTTCTGCTGACGGCACTGGTGATGCTCGTTCCGTCATGTCTGTTTGTGAAGGCCCCCGACGAGAAGATCGACGTGCAGAACGTTGCCCTCAGTCCGCAGCCGGAGATCCCGATGAGTGACGAACTGGTGCGCACGCGTGCCGGTGACCTCATTGCGCTTCTTCCGAAGTCATGGGTCTTCCTCGATACCAAGAATGAGGCCTCAGCCGAGATCATCTCCGTGGCCGTAAATCCCGAGTACACTCTGTCGATGGTCGTTTCGGCCATACCGGGCGCCGAGTCATCAAAGGAATCAATGGAGTCCGACGGACTGCTGGGTCTGGCACGGGCCACCTTCCAGAAACACGTCCGCAAAACCGGCGGACTAGCCAAGCTGATCGGCTCCTATCGTGTGGCCCAACTTGGTGCGCGACGTTTTGCAGCGTTTGACTTCAGCACGAACGGCGGCAGTCTGCGCACGCGCTGTGCCGTGTGCGTTTCATCACTCGGCAACAGCTACGAGATCGCTCTCGTGCCCCTTACCGTTACCGGCAAAGACGTGCCCGACCCATTGGAGCAGGAACGTATCTTTCGCTCCATTCTCGCCACTGTCCAGTACTGATTATGGAACTGTCACCCGAAACGGAAGCCGTCATAAACTTCCTTAACGATTCCGTGGAAGGGGGCTTGCGCAAGCGCAATGATGTAGCCATCATTCTCGAGCTTGCCATGCGGGCTGATAATGCTGAAACGTTCAACGCGATCACACTCACCGGCACAGGCGCCTGGAAGGTCTACGGAACGCTTCGCCGCGTGCGTCCGGGCGACGAAGGATATCGCCTGCTTGAAGAGGAGTTTGCCCGTCAGCTCAACGCCCTGCGCGAACATATCGCCCAGCTGATGACGGAAGCCAGCGACGAAACACTCCGCCGCTTTGATGACGTGTACTTCGGCATGTCGCAAGGCGTTATGCGCAACCTTGTGGACCTCTCGCATGATCTGGCGAAGATCAAGGAGATGCAGAGATAGGTTTGAGGTTTGAGGTTTTGGGTTTTGGGTTTTGGGTGTGAGGTAACTCATCACTCGTCACTCATCACTAGTCACTTGTCACTCGTCACTCGTCACTTGTCAAAAAACAGAAGAGACTC
>DNLG01000111.1:0-2621 GCA_003488525.1 Bacteroidota bacterium
TTCTCTCCTGCTGTCAAAGAACACCGGCAACGGCACAAGTCCGATGCCATCCCTGCGCATAACCGGGTTGTGCGCGGCGGGAACTGCGAACATACGGCAAAAAGGGTATACGCTCCAAATGTGCGGAGCAAAGAAATGTCTTTGGCAGCCACGGGGTCAGGGCTGCCCGGCAAGCCCCCTGACGTCACGTCCCGAGGTGTCTGACGCACGTAGAAAGAAAGACCGGAAGAAGAAGGCCTCGGGAATGAGCAGAAGCGTCAGACTGAGTGTGTCCGACGTAAACAGCGCTCCGGGCTCGGAGGCCCCGGGCATGATGATGCGCGCAATGGGTCCGGTCATTGCCCACAGAATGGTAAACACCAGAGCGCAGGTGGCTACTGCCAGAAAGCCGCCTTTGAGGCCATCACGCTGCCATCGAGCCGTAAAGGCATAGATCGCGGCAACAACGTGTATGTGATAGATAAGGAGATCGATCATGGAAGACCACCACCGCAACCGTGAAGGGAGTGCAAAGATGCAAAACCACGACCGCCCGCGCGAGAGACTCGTGCGCCTGGGTGCATGGGCACTGAGTACGCAGGAGTTGCTGTCACTGCTGATCGGATCAGGAACCTCAGCGGTCTCGGCCGATGATATCGCTCACGCATTGCTGGATCGATATGCCTCGCTGATCGACATGGCCGGACGTGATGTGGCTGAACTGCAGAATGTGGCTGGAATGGGGCAGGCCAAGTCTGCTGCGCTCTGCGCGGCATTCGAACTGGCTCATCGCATCCAGGCCGAGCCGTTTGTCGACAGGACGAGTGTGACCTCTCCGGCGGTGCTGGCACGGCTTCTCGCCCCCCGCATGCGACATCTGCGCAAGGAGACATTCGTGGTGGTTCTGCTCAACGCAGCAAATCAGATCATGCGCCATACATCCGTCAGCGAAGGTTCGCTCAATGCCGTCATGATCCACCCGCGCGATGTGTTCCGACTGGCCATCGCCGAGTCGGCAGCGGCGATCATCGTCGTGCATAACCACCCATCAGGCAACACCGAACCGTCCAGTGAGGACATCACCATAACACGACAGCTTGTCGAGGCGGGCCGCATCGTCGATATTCGCGTGCTCGACCACATCATCATCGCCGGTGACGACTATACGTCGTTCGTTGAACGACGCCTGATGTAGCACACCATCCAATCGGCTCATTCGTCTCATCGGCCCGGTCAGCCTATTGATGCGATCATCGCCTCCTCGCCCCCTTTCAACATGAACTTTACCGATTACTACAAGGAACTGGAACTCGAGCGCAGCGCCTCTGAAGACGAGATCAAGAAGGCGTTCCGAAGGCTTGCACGGCAGTATCATCCGGATGCCAATCCGAATAACCCGGATGCCGAAGAACGCTTCAAGCGCATCAGCGAGGCATACGAGGTCCTGAGTGATCCGGCCAAGAAAGCCAAGTACGACCAACTGTCGCGTCAGACCTCGGGCTTCACGGGGAAAGGGGGCTGGCCAGGCGGCGCTTCAAGCACGAACTTTTCGATGGATGACGTCGGCGACATGTTCTCGGGAACATCGTTCGGTGATATGCTCTCGGAACTGTTTGGGCAATCACGGCCCACCCGGCGACGCTCCTCTGCCCGACAGCGCGCATCAACAGCACGTGCCACACCGATCTATACAGTGCGCCTGACGTTGGAAGAAGCCTTTTCGGGAGTGTCCAAACGACTTTCGCTGGGACAGACCACCGCCGACGTGACGTTTCGGCCGGGGATCGCTACGGGTCAGCGCCTGCGCATTGCCAATGCCGAACTCGACGTCACAGTCCAACCTCATGAGCGCTTCCGACGTGAAGCAGATGACCTGCATCTGCGCATGACCATCCCGCTCACGACAGCCCTGCTCGGGGGAAGAGTTGATGTGCAGACCCTCTCGGGTACTCTGGCAGTTCAGGTGCCGGCCGGCACGCAGCCCGAGAAGCGACTGCGCCTGAAAGGACAAGGCATGCCCGTGTATGGATCTTCTGATGCAAGGGGCGACCTGTACGTGACCCTTGAGGTGGCCGTGCCTACATCTCTTTCCGAAGAGCAGCGCCAGCTCGTAGAACGGCTGCGCCAGAGCGGTCTGTAAGATGCATCACGTCGCTCCGGTTGCGTAACGTTGCAGCATGACGCGTATCTCCTTCGACAACGTCAGTAAATCCTACGACAGTGTTCAGCCGCTGCGCGAGATTTCCTTCTCGATCGAGCCGGGTGAATTCTTTGTGCTTGTCGGACCTTCCGGATGCGGTAAAAGCACTCTCCTGCGGATGATCGCAGGGCTGGAATCCGTCACGTCTGGTAGCCTTTTGTTCGATGGCCAGCGAATGAATGACGTTGAGCCGCGCCAGCGTGACGTCGGCATGGTCTTCCAGAACTACGCCTTGTACCCGCATCTAACCGTGGCTGAGAACCTGGCCTTCCCGTTGGAGATCCAGAAGAAATCCCGCGAAGCAATAGCCACGGCTGTTGCGCAGGTGGCTCAGACACTCGGACTGTCAGATCTTCTGGGTCGACGTCCCAAGCAGCTCTCGGGCGGACAGCGTCAGCGCGTTGCCGTCGGACGTGCGATCATCCGACGTCCACGCGTGTTC
>DNLG01000111.1:2805-6136 GCA_003488525.1 Bacteroidota bacterium
GCCCAACTGCGCACACACATGCGCACCGAACTGCGCGAATTGCAACGCAAGCTCGGCGTGACGACGGTGTACGTGACGCATGATCAGGTAGAAGCCATGACAATGAGCGATCGCATGGCAATCCTCAACAGCGGTGCGATTCAACAAGTAGGCACGCCCGCCGAGATTTATGATCGTCCTGCCAACACGTTCGTGGCATCGTTTACCGGCAGCCCACCAATGAACCTCATCCCGTGGGATGGTCGGATACTTGGCGTGCGGCCCGAACGAATTCAGACAACGGGATTTGAGGGGGCGCTATCTCTTCCGGTCACGATCGGCGCAGTGGAGTTTATCGGACATGAATGGTTGATTCACGCAACGCATGACAACACTCCAATCACCATGCGCTGTCACGAACCGGGAACTGCGTCTCCGGGTGCGACAACCGAGTGGCATGTAGCCGCTGCGGACGCGCGCTGGTTCTAGAAACAGCTCACCGGCGCTGCCACTCCACAACGATATGTGCGCGCTTGTTCACAAGGAGACTGGCCAGTGAATCAATGATTCGCCATAACCTGTGTGGCATCCACTGCACAAAGGGATAGGTGCGAAGAAACAACAGAACCTTGTTGCCAAAACTCTCCCACTCACATACCACCGCCGCATCGTTCGGCGTCAGTCCCGCGAGCACTCGCTCATCAAAGCTGTGGATGTGCGCGTGCAGCGGAGTACGACGGTTACAGTGGATGCATAGGCAATACTTGATCTTCTCCTTGTATGGCGTGGAGAGGATCAATGAACCACCGGGCTTGAGAACGCGCACCAGCTCGTGAACGAACGCCCGCGGGTCGGGTACATGCTCAATGATCTCGGAGGCGATGACCGCATCAATGCTCTCGTCGGCGAACGGCAGTGCGAATGCATCGGCTACAAGCGCGCAGTGATTATCAAACGGATACTTCTCGAGTGCACGCTTCGGATTGGTCATTGACACGTCCATCGAACAAACCGTGATGCCCCGAGGACAGAGCTCGCGGGCCACCCATGCTCGACCGCACCCGACATCCAGGACAGCCTTGGGTGACTTTGGTAGCCGACGGATGATCGCCTCACGAACCCGACGCTCATCGTGCTCCGTGGCCGGATCTTCACGCTCTTCGAAATAGTCAAACTCCTGAGCGTCCGTCTGATAATGCTCGACGTAGTTCTCGGATCGCGTCTGCACATCAAGCATTACCGGTATTGCATTGGCAATCGGAAACGCCACACCGTTCGCGACGACACTCTGGCCATCGGCGCTCAACTCAATCGGCTCGTGCGTTCGCGGCGCTACAAGGTGTGATCGGAGAAACGTGTGCATCGGCGGAAAGATACGATAGAGCAAGGGGCTGTCCCTTCACATCAGGAACCTACATACAGGGGTTTGGTGTATCTTTCTTGTAAACCCATCTGAGAGTGTATGACCCCGGAAGCCCCACAACCAGAGACTTCGCAGCCCACTTCGATAGATGCTGAGCGCATGCTTCGCGTGCTGCATGGCCATCTGCGACGCAAACGCGACGGAATTCGGCAGATCGCCGATGAGATTGAAGCTCTCGGGAAGTACGGCAGAGTATCAAAAGCGATCGCGAAAGATCTTTGCGAACGCCTTCTGGCCCTGGTGCGCCGCGATGAGGATCTCACCACCGCAGAGCGGGACATTCTGGATCGTGATTCACGACTGGAGCACTGCCTTCGTCACAACTACCCGGCCATGCCACACCATCTGGTGGTTGTCTGCATCTGCATCATCGACGGACTCTCAACAACCGAGATATCTTCGATCGTGTGCAAGTCTGTCAAGGCCGTCGACCACTACCGACAGGAGATCCGGCAGATCGTCGGCCTGCACGGCAACCGGTCATCACTCCACCAGCACCTCCTGAACATCGTAAACACCTGTCCGGAGTATGCCGGCAGGAAGTAGAGAGCCGATCAGCCCCCTGATCAGTAGCTGTAGAAGCCCTTGCCCGACTTGCGTCCGAGATGTCCTGCGGCGACCATTTTGCGTAGCAGCGGACACGGACGGTACTTGGAATCGCCAAGCCCCGTATGGAGCACTTCCATGATGCTTAGACACACATCAAGTCCGATGAAGTCCGCCAGCGTAAGAGGTCCCATCGGATGCGCCATGCCGAGTTTCATCACCGTGTCAATGTCCTCCACCGAAGCAATGCCTTCCATCACACAGTAGATGGCTTCATTGATCATCGGCATCAGAATGCGGTTCGAGATGAACCCCGGATAATCCTGAACTTCAACGGGAACCTTGCCCATTGTTTCGGCCATCGACTTGATCGTGGCATAGGTTTCATCACTCGTGGCAAGCCCGCGAATGATCTCGCACAGCTTCATCACCGGAACGGGATTGAAGAAGTGCATGCCGATGAACTTGTCAGCGCGACCCGTGCCACCGGCAAGGTCGGTGATAGAGATCGACGAGGTATTCGATGCAAGGATGGCGTCGGGCTTGCAGACCTTGTCGAGGGTGGCAAAGATCTGCCGCTTGATCTCGAGTCGCTCACTCGCTGCTTCGATCACCAGGTCGGCCTGGCGAGCCCCTTGCTCAAGATCAGTTGTCGTACTGATCCGACCGAGAGTCTCCGCCATTTGTTCGGCTGTGATCGTCTCTTTCTTAACCTGACGCTCAAGATTACCCGTAATGGTCTTGATGGCGCGCTCTATGGCAGCGTCGGTGACGTCGACAAGTGTGACGGTGAACCCACTCTGTGCGGCAACATGAGCGATGCCATTGCCCATTGTTCCGCCGCCAATGACGGTGATTGTGCTGATCGACATGGTGATCCTCTCTTTGAAATGCGCCGCAAAGTTAGCCCATAGACTTCATTATGTTCGCAAGGGGATCAACAAACACTTCCGGAGGAACGTCCCGTGTCCGACGTCCTGGTTGAGCGCGAAAAGACAAAGCGAACATTGATCGTTGCCGCATCGACAACGCTCGTTGCCATCATTGCGATGGTCATGTTCTTCCGGAACATCGATGATCGTGGTGGCTCGCTCAAAGTCTCTGATAAGGGGCTGGAAGTAACGCTCGATAAGCCGATCCCACAGCAGCTTGGCGCAGAGTCGCAGACCGCACGTCCATTCGGCGACTCTGTTGCGCTCACAACCGGTGCCATTGCCGATACAACCCTCAAACGCGTTCGCAGCCTGCCGCTCGTACGAGGTTTCTCGGGAAGCAACTTCATTGATACAACCGCCGGGTACATTCTTCCGTCAGACCAGCCACAGTCGTGGACCGTGAAAGATTCTTCCAACATCCGCGTGTTTGCCGGCACGGACGGCAGCA
>DNLG01000079.1:0-129 GCA_003488525.1 Bacteroidota bacterium
TACGGAAGTACGGAATTACGGAATGACCGATTACCAGTTGTGTGATCGGTCATTTTTTTGCGCTGTGCGCAGGTGTGGGGTGCAATGACGAATTGTATTGCAACCCCGTCCTCGGTCATCGGTCATCCG
>DNLG01000079.1:371-3770 GCA_003488525.1 Bacteroidota bacterium
ATCGGTCATCCGTCCTCGGTCCTCGGTCATCCGTCATCTGTCATCCGTCATCCGTCCTCGGTCCTCGGTCATTGTCCCGCTCCAACATCACCGTCACCGGACCATCGTTAACGAGGTGAACCTGCATCATGGCTCCAAAGACCCCGGTGGCGATTGTCACCGGGGTTCTTTCTTGAATGATGCGATCCTGCATGGTCTTGACAAGTGCGTCGAAGAGGGGTCGAGCCACATCGCCCCCTGCCGCGCGAATGAACGATGGACGGGTGCCCTTGGAAAGGTCACCATAGAGTGTGAACTGCGAAACGAGCAGGACGCCGCCGCCGACGTCGCAGATCGAGCGGTTCATCTTGCCATCGGCGTCGGGAAAGACCCGTAGGGACAGGATCTTCTCGGCGATCCAGCGACATTCCTGTTCCGAGTCCGCGTGGGTGATGCCGATGAGTGCGACCAGACCAGTGCCGATGGAGCCGACGGTCTTTTCGTCGACACTGACGTGTGCTGAGCTGACACGTTGAATAAGAGCGCGCATGATGCCGAAGAGATTGTTCGAAACCTTTATCCGAAATTAGCGGTCGAAACCCGGCACGTCATCAGGTCAATAACGGAGGAGCACATCAATCATGCGAATATTTCTGAGCATCGTCGCGCTGATTACTATTCTTGGCGGTACCGTCCCGACGTCAGCGCAGGGAACCGATAAGCCCCGTTCTGCGGTCAGAGGTATCAGTTATGGAGCAGGCGTTAGTGCCGGAGAGCGCATCACGCTGGATGCGGCCATGAAGGCAAAGTCGTTCGGCAAGAGTATCCGCGTGACCGGCACCGTAACCGAGGTCTGCAAGGTCAAGGGCTGCTGGATGATGCTGCGCGATGCCTCCAGTCTTGTGCGCGTGACGTTCAAGGACTACGGCTTTTTCATGCCCATGGACCTTGTCGGTAAGACGGTTGCGCTCGAAGGCGTGCTATCGGTAGAGACGCTCACCGAGGCCGAGGCCCGGCACTACGCTGAGGATGCCGGCAAGTCCAAAAAGGAGATCGCCAAGATCGTGGGCGACAAAAACGAATACTCATTTGAAGCAACAGGAGTTGTGGTCCTATGATCTTCACCATTGAACATGCCCCAGTGTATGCCTCTCTGCGCGTTAACCTCGATCAGGGAGAGCGTTTCCGCGCTGAGCCGGGCGCACTGCTGTCGATGACGCCCTCGATCGAACTCGAGTCGGCCATGGCCGGTAAAGGGTTCCTCGGATCGATCAAGGCCGCCGTAGGCGGCGAGTCGATCTTCGCGTCGATCTACACTGCCGTGCATGGTGCCGGAGAGCTGATCCTTGCACCAAGCCAGCCCGGAGATATTGCGCGGATCGACCTGCAGAATCAGACCATACTCGCTTTTGGTGGCGCCTACCTTGCCGGTGCGGCAGACCTTCAGCTGAGTGCCCGCGGGTCTCTTAAATCCATGATTGCCGGCTCGGATCTCTTTCTATCGGTGATCTCCGGCAGCGGTCCGGTGTTCCTGAGTAGCTTCGGAGCAATCTATACTCGGACGCTCGGCGTGGGCGAGCCGTACGTGGTTGATACAGGCCACATTGTTGCCTTTACCGACGGTATGCACTACTCGATCAAGACCGCTTCGCGCGGACTTTTCAGTTCGGTCACCACCGGCGAGGGACTGGTCTGCATGTTCACGGGTCCGGGCACAATCTGGATGCAGACTCGCAACGTGCGTGCGTTTGCCAGCTCGATCGTGCCGTTCCTGCCGTCAGGGGGCTGAACGGTCAGTTAGAAACTCTCTTCCTTCACATCACAGAGCACGGAGGTGAGGTCGTTGAACACCACCTCCTCGGGCTCGAAGGCCACGGGTGGCAGTTCGACCACGTTGGTGGTCGACGTGACATTGATGCGCAGGCGGATGGCTTTGCCGTCTTCATCGGCGATCTTCACCGGCACGGGCATGCGGAAATTCTCACCGACGCCCTGCTGGCGTATGCGCATGGTGACCTTCCACTGACCATCCTGCTGTTGTTCTTTCTTCCACGCCACGCGGTAGGTGGGTAGCTGGTTGCCATAGACCCACTGATCAAAAAACCATCCCAGATCGGCTCCGGTCAGCTGCTCGATGGTGGTCTTGAAATCCTCTGTCGAAGCATGTCGGTTCTTGAATCGATTATAGAACTCCCGCATTACCGTCATGTAGGCATCCTCGCGCATTGTGACCAGGTCGATCATCATGTTGCGCAGCATGTGGATCACCCACGCCCCTTTGTAATACACGAACTGATTGTATGCTTCGAACTCCAAGCCCGCGCCGCTTGAAACGCGATAACCAAGGGCGACGGCCGGCGGTGCGAGGTTCTTGCCGATGTCCTTCTTCCCGAAGGACATGATGCCTTTACGATACTCTTCGAGCAATCGAAAGAACTTTTTCGTTTCCTGCGCTGCCAGCTGTGAGTACATCAGACACGAGTACTCGGAAAATCCTTCGCTCAGCCACCGGTCGCGGTAGGAAAGGGGCTTTACGCTGATACCCCACCACTGGTGGGCCACCTCGTGAGCGATGAATTGCTCCTGGAAAAAGTCGGCCGTGCTGACAAATGCCAGAGATGACAGATGAAGCAGTCCGGGAAAGGCCTCTCCGTGCGTGCCGGGAAGTTCGGTAGCATGAAGCATGTTGATCGGTGGGGGGCCGAAGAGCTTCGTGTAAAACGTCAGTGATTGTTCGATGTCCGTGCCGATCTCATCAACGTGATCATACGAATCCGCAACGTAATAGAGCATGCACTTTGGCACTCCATCGGGTGTGGTAAGGGGCTTTTCCTTAAACAGTCCGATGTGAAAGGAGTTGTTCGAGTTCGGCTGTTCGGTCACCCATCGACTTGTTGTCATACGGTCCTGCGTGGATGTGGAGACCTTCTTGCCCAGCGACACCAGCGTCATCGATGAAGGGTAGGTAAAGGTCATGTCGTAGAGTGCCTTGTGGAAGTACGAATGCGACGGGATCCAGTCGAGAGATGTACGCAGAATGGTGTAATCATCCACACGGCGGATAAGATCGCCACTGTACACCACGCGCATGGTAAATGGCTGCCCCTTGGGCATGGGAACGGGGATGTTGACAAAGAACGTCGATCGGTCCTTAGCACGGAAAAAGGTCGTTGCCTGGCCGTCGATGAACACCGAGTCGACCTTTACCAACGAGGTCAGATCCATAGAGAGCCATCGTACATCTGCTTTGAGAGTTGTCATGGCGATATCGTCGATCACACGCACCATCATCGACCGTTCGATCGTGCATGTGGCGGTGTGCCGCTGCGTACGTACATCATCGAGTGAGTTCGAACCATCTGCTGCGACCTGTACGTTCCGCTCCTGGTCGGGACACATGTTCACGAACGTCATCTCTTT
>DNLG01000079.1:4022-15117 GCA_003488525.1 Bacteroidota bacterium
AGCGTGTCGCGGTTAAGCAGGAATCGGGCGACCGACGCATCGATTTGCTTGGGATCGTCCTGGATCATCAGTTCGCGAACCGCCTTCAGGTGCTTCGTCAGAACCAGGTCGCCGATAGGAGAGGTTGGGAACTCCTCGATCAGCGACACCAGACGGTCGTCGCCGAAGACAAAGACGGCCGACGTGCAGGCCTTGGCAAAGACCTTGCCGTTATAGAAACGACTGAGATTGACGACCTCTGTCGGGTGATTGGGTGTGAATGAGATGTTGCACGTTCCGCGGAAAATGGCCGCAATACGGCGCCCCTCCACGGGCTCGAGGAACACCACCGAGCCGCTATCGAGGGTAATCGAGTATATGCCATCCTCAAAAAAGAGGCCCATGACTGAGCGGTGGCTCGCCGAGTCGACCTTGAGCGTGTCAAGCCTCTTGAGCAGGGCCTCGTAGGTAATCCCGGCAGGGGGCAGTCCGGCATGGGTAGCCTGGGCTATGAGCAGAGTAGGGAAGGCAAGCAGAAAGAGCATGCGCATTACGGTATTCATACGACCTTCGGATGGTAAACGGTCCTGGTAAACAACAGTTATGGCAGCCCGAATCTAGTCTACGGGATGGTTTGACGCAAACGTATCTTTGCCGTATGACTGAAGAGGTACAGGCCCTTGTGGGCAAAGAGTTCCGATGCCTTGACAAAGGATTTGTCAGGCTTATTGATGTCATGGGTGATGACTCGGCGATCGTTCAGGCCGCCCGCGTGTCATACGGATCGGGAACCAAGAAGGTTCACGAAGACAGGGGGCTGATACGGTATCTGATGCGCCACTTGCACACCACCCCATTCGAGATGGTGGAGTTCAAGTTCCACGTCAAGCTGCCGATCTTCGTTGCCAGGCAATGGATCCGTCATCGCACGGCCAATGTGAACGAGTACTCGGGTCGCTACTCGGAGATGAAGGATGAGTTCTACGTGCCGGACGCCGATCAGGTGCGTGCTCAGAGTGCGATGAACAAGCAGGGCCGGGCCGACGAGGCCTTCGACGCCGAGCGGGCCGAGTCTATCCGCACGTCGATGCAGCAGACCCAGGACATGCTCTACGGTCAGTATCAGGAGATGCTTTCAACGGACCTTGCTCGCGAGATCGCACGAATTAACCTGCCGGTATCGAACTATACCGAGTGGTATTGGAAGATCGATCTTCACAACCTGTTCCACTTTCTGCGTCTGCGCATCGATGCGCATGCGCAGTACGAGATCCGCGTCTATGGCGAGGCAATGGCTGAGATCGCCAAGGCTGCCGTGCCCCTTGCCTATGAGGCCTTCGAAGACTACATCCTGCACGCTCAGAGATTCTCGCGCACGGAACTGGAGATCATCCGTTCAACGTTGTCCACCTTGCCGCCTCTCGACGAGCTGCAGGCCAGGGGGCTGAGCGCTCGCGAAGCACGGGAGTTTCTCGACAAACTGCAAAAGGACTGATCACATGCCGAATGGCCGCACGATCGCCGGGCGATTCTCTCTGCTGGGAGCTGTCGCGCTGTGCGTTCTTGCGGTGGGCTGCCGACAGGATCCGGTTGTGCCGAGCGAACCGGCGTTCCCGATCATTCCTGCGCATCTGGCAACCGTTCCGGTGCCATCGGACAATGCACTCACACCGGCGAAGGTCGAGCTCGGCCGTCGTCTGTTCTACGAAAAGCGGCTCTCGAGCGAAGGCACGGTTTCCTGCGCGTCATGCCACCGTCAGGACAAGGCCTTCAGCGATGCACCGAATCAGGTCAGCCGTGGCGTCAACAATGCTCTGGGTCAGCGCAACGCCCCCTCACTGATCAATGTGGCATATCGGCCGCACTTCTTTTGGGACGGACGCGCTGCGACGCTGGAAGATCAGGCCATGGCGGCCTTCTTGAGCTCCGTAGAGATGGATGCCGACACGCTTGCTGTTGCGGCACTGCTTCGATCCGAGCAATATCGCGGGGCGTGGCAGGCGGCATTTGCCGACACGACGGTAACCATGCGCCGAGCCATGATGGCCATAGCGAGTTTCGAGCGGACGCTCGTGAGCGCTGACAGCCGCTATGACCGATACGTCCTGGGCGACCGCACGGCACTGTCGGAGCAGGAGCGCCGGGGGATGAATCTGTTCTTTAGTGCCCGCTCAATGTGCGGGGCGTGCCATGGTGGACAGGATCTGACGAACGATCAGTTTCAGAACATCGGACTGTTCAATCATTACTTCGACCGTGGACGCTTCAATGTTACCAGGAACCCACGCGACGAAGGTCTTTTCAAGACACCCTCACTGCGGAACATCGCTCTGACATCCCCCTACATGGCAACGGGCGACAGTGATAAGGGGCTACTGACCACGCTCGAGCAGGTGGTGCAGCACTACAATGAAGGGGGGACGCCGTTTGCCAACAAAGACAAGCGCGTGCGAAAGCTTGGTCTGTCGGATGCCGAGGTTGCCGACCTTGTGGCCTTTATGAAGGCGCTCACCGACTCGTCGACACTTACGCGTGCTGAGTGGTCGGCACCCTGATGTTGTCATTACGACAAACGCGCGACTTTAACGAGAGTTTGATTTTGCCGTAACGTCTGCGTGATGTCAGCCGAAGAGATTTGCATCGTCATGCAACGATGTAACATTCTTTTCATCTGCGGCTCGGTCAATCAGACCACCATGATGGTGGAGATCGCGCGTCATCTACCCGATCATACGTGCCGATTCACACCGCACTACGCCGACGGCCTCATGGAAGAGGCCGCGCAGCGAGGGCTGCTCGAGTGGACCATCATCGGCACACGCCATCGTGAGCGTGCCCGCCAGGTACTCACGGCGCATGGTTGCGTGATCGATGAGCGCGGAAGCGCCAACGACTACGACCTTGTGGTCACCTGCAGTGATCTCGTGGTCCAGCGAAACATCGTTGGCAAGCCGGTGATCCTTGTCCAGGAGGGCATGACCGATCCGGAGAATGCGATGTACCGAACGGTTGTTGCTCTTGGTCTGCCACGGTACCTGGCCTCAACGTCGACATTTGGACTGTCGCATCAGTATCGGTATCTCTGTGTGGCCTCCGAGGGCTACCGTGAGCACTTCAGGCGCAAGGGTGTGCCAACGTCGAAGATCCGCGTGACGGGCATCCCGAACTTCGATAACTGTGATCGCTTCCGCAGCATACCTGCTCAGCACAGCAACTACGTGCTTGTGGCCACCAGTGATGCGCGGGAGACTCTCAAACTGGAGAATCGCCGGCGCACCATCGAGCATGCCAAGAGCATCGCCAATGGCCGGATGCTGGTGTTCAAGCTACATCCAAATGAACGCGTTGACCGCGCCAAGCGGGAGATCGAACGCTGGGCTCCGGGGTCGCCGGTCTATCATGGTTGCGATATCAATCCTCTGATCGCCCACTGCGATGCGCTGATCACAAAGTTCTCCTCGTGCGTCTACGTTGGCATCGCTCTCGGTAAGGAGGTCTATAGCGACTTCCCGGTCGATGAGTTACGCCGGATGTGCCCGATTCAGAATGGTGGTCGCTCGGGTGCTGCCATCGCCGACGTCTGCCGGGAAGTGATGATTGAAGTTGCCGCACCCGCATTTGAGCCTTCGGTGCTGGAGTTCCGGAGAGCCGTATGAGCATGCATCCGAAGGTTGTCATCATCTGTCAGGCCCGCACCGGGTCGACGCGTCTGTCGGGCAAAGTACTCCTCCCGCTTGCTGGCGAGCCCCTTCTGCTGCGCTTTCTTGAACGTGTATCGATGTCCAAATACGCTGCGAACATCGTGGTTGCCACAACACAGATGCCGCAGGACGATGAGATCGTATCGCTTTGCAGCGAGGCCGGCTATACAGTGTTCCGCGGACATGAGACGGATCTGCTGGATCGGCACTTTCGGGCCGCAGGTGCGATGGACGCAGACGTGGTGGTGAAGATCCCCACGGACTGTCCGCTGATCGATCCGCGCGTGATCGACCTGGTGATCGACACATACCTTGCAGCATATCCGCATGTGGATTACGTGAGCAATCTGCACCCGGCGACGTGGCCCGACGGAAACGACGTCGAGGTGATGACGTTTCTGGCCTTGCAGCGTGCATGGGCTTCGGCCAGCTTGCCCCACGAGCGTGAGCATACGACGCCTTGGCTCTGGGAGAGCAATCATCACATCCGCACGTTGAACGTTGAGCGTCCGGATGGTCAGAAGCTGGACGAACGATACCGCTGGACGATCGATCATCCCGAGGACTACCTTCTGATCCGTGCTGTGTTTGATGCCCTGTATTGGGACAATCCGCGGTTTCGCTGCGAAGACGTGCTGGCATTTCTGGCTCAGCATCCGGAGGTCGATCTGATCAACGAGCACCTGCGGGGTCAGGGATGGTATGCCACTCACCAGCAGCAGAAAGCAAAGGAGTTTACATCTCAACGAAGGATCGCCTCATGACGTTAGAAGAGCGTAACGCACTTGAGCAGGCCGCGCTGCGCGTTCGGCAGCACATTGTGCGAATGTCCACCAACGGCGGCTGTTTCATCGGTGCCTCACTCTCGTGTGCCGACGTACTGGTCTATCTCTACTGGCGGTTCCTGAACATCTCGCCGCTGACGGTGAACGCCGAGGATCGCGACGTACTGCTGCTGTCTAAGGGCCACGACGTGCCGGCTCTCTATGGTGTGCTTGCCGAACGGGGCTTCATCAGCAAGGATCGCCTGAAGAATCACCTGTCGGTGGACGATCACATATACTGGCATCCGAACCGCGCTGTAAGCGGCGTAGAGTTCCACTCCGGCTCGCTAGGGCACCTGCTGAGCGTCGGTATGGGCATGGCCCTGGATGCCCGCATGAAAGGGCTCCCCACGCGTGTCGTCGTGATTCTCGGTGACGGGGAACTCAACGAAGGAAGCGTCTGGGAGGCTTGTCTGGTAGCCTCGGCCCTGAGCATTGACAACCTTGTTGCCATCGTCGACCGGAATCACTTTCAGGCCAACATACGCACCGAGGAGCTTGTGCCGCTGGAGCCCCTTGCGGAGAAGTTCCGAGCCTTCGGATGGGACGCGATGTACGTCAACGGTCATGACATGGAATCACTCGATGAATGCTTTGGTGCTCTGCAGCTCAACACAGGTAGGCCTACCGTTGTGATCGCCGATACCCGCCGCGGCAAGGGGCTACCCAGCATTGAAGAGCGTGCCGATCGGTGGTTCTGCAACTTCAGTCCTGAGGAGGCCGATGCACTTCTGGACGAGCTCAGCGGCAATTCTCGCGCAACCCTAACCTCAGAAACACTGATCGTCCGATGAACAGATACGAAACACTTCTTCTCGACACGGCCTCCCGCGATGAGCGTCTTGTGGTGATCACGGCCGAAAACCGCGGCCACATGCGCACAGTCCCGCCAATGCTTGGAGACCGATTCATTGATGTGGGCATTGCCGAGCAGACAATGATCGGCATGGCCGCCGGCATGGCCGTGCGCGGACGTGTGGTGGTAACGCATGCCCTGGCGGCGTTTCTCACGATGCGGGCCTTTGAGTTCATCCGCGACGATGTCGCCATTGCCAATGCACCCGTGATCATGGTCGGTATGGTGCCCGGCGTGCTCAGCGACGGGAATGGTCCAACACATCAGGCCATTGAAGACGTGTCGATCATGAGGGGACTGCCCAACATGGGGGTGTTCTGTCCATGCGATGAGTCTGAATTTATCGATGGTATGCGCGTGCTCCTCGAGTCGCGTCGACCATGGTACGTCCGCTACATCAACACCCCCGATCTTGCGATCAGCCGAGTGGCCTTTGAGCCCGGTGTGGCAACGGTGGTGCGCGGAGAGTCGCTGCACCGACCGAATGTGACCATTCTCACGTATGGATTTCTAACGCGACAGTGCATCGAAGCTGCCGAAGAGCTCGGACGCGATGATGTGCAGGTGCGTGTTGTGAACATGCGAACGCTCAAGCCGGCCGACGAGAAGGCGATCCTGCACGCGGCAGGTACGAGTGAGCTTGTTGTCACGGTCGAAGATCACCTACTCACCGGCGGTCTGGCGAGTATTGTCGCCGAAACACTCATGGCACATGGCAAGGGGGCTCATGTGCTGACCATTGGCTTTCCGACGTGGTTCACTCCCGGACGTCTGGATGAGGTTCTCGCCAACGAGCATATCAGTTCAGCTGCCATAGCCCATAGGATCCGTCAGCGTCTTGCCGACATCGTGCACGTACCTGCTGCGCCCCCTTCATCAACACACGAGGTCACCCATGCCTGAACCAACCTACCCGCCGATCCATCGATCGACAGAACTGCTTGAGCGTGCCGAGCGCCTGATACCTGCAAAGACCCAAACTCTTGCCAAGGGACCGGGTCAGCACGTACGCGGTGTGGCACCGGTGTATGCACGTCGTGGCAAAGGAGCGTATCTGTGGGATGTAGACGACAATAAATATCTGGACTACTCCATGGCCATTGGCCCACTGATCCTCGGATATGCCGACCCCGGCGTGAACCGTGCGGTGGAAGCTCAGCTTCACGACGGCATGACGTTCTCGCTGATGCATCCGCTGGAGCTTGAGGTTGCTGAACTCATTCGCACGATCGTGCCGAATGCCGAGCATGTGCGCTATTCGAAGACGGGCTGCGACGTTACCTCGGCTGCCGTGCGCCTTGCAAGGGCCTATACGGGACGCTCCACGGTACTCTGTTGTGGCTATCACGGCTGGCATGACTGGTACATTGCCACCACCGACCGGTCAATGGGAGTTCCTCAGGCCGTTCGCGATCTGACGTACACCTTCAGCTACAACGACATGCAAAGCGTGCACGACGCCATCGACGCCGACACGGCGGCAATCATCCTGGAGCCGATGACCTTTGATGAGCCCAAGGCCGACTTTCTGCACGAACTGCGTCAGCTCTGTGACCAGCGCGGCATCGTGCTGATCTTCGATGAAATGTGGACGGGCTTCCGGGTTTCCCCGGGCGGTGCGCAGATGCGGTTTGGCGTGCAGGCAGACCTGGCGTGCTTTTCCAAGGCAGTTGCCAACGGCATGCCTCTGTCGGTCCTGACGGGTCGGGCCGACATCATGCGTCTTCTCGAGCATGACGTGTTCTTCTTCACGACATTCGGTGGTGAGGCGCTCTCACTGGCTGCGGCCAAGGCCACACTGCACAGGCTTGTCGATGGAGAAGTATTGCAGCGAATTGAACTGATCGGAGACGAACTTCGAGAGGGTATCCGCGGCATCCTTGCTGATAACGACATGGGCTATGCTACCTGTAAGGGGCTTGGCGCTCGGACCATGCTTGCCTTCTCCGACAGTGCAGGTGACCCATTGATGATGCGTTCGTTCGTTCAGCAGGAGCTGCTGCGTTATGGCATCTTGTGGAATGGCTTTCACAATCTGAGCGCGGCTCACACGCAAAGCGAGATCCAGTATACGCTGGACATCTATGCAGACGTTCTTCCGATGCTGCATGAACACGTGCGTATGGGAACGCTGTCTATGTCGCTGAAGGGACGATGCGTCGAGCCGGTGTTTCGCAAGACCAGTGGCTTTCACACCAAGCCACGACATGTAGAGGCGATGCGATGAACACCGTGTTCTCGCTCGAAGACCGAGTTGCCATTGTGACCGGCGCAGCCGGGCTACTGGGGCGTCAGCACTGCCGTGCTCTTGCCGAAGCTGGTGCCACAGTCTATGCGTGTGATCTGAAGGCCGATGCTGCCCATGATGCGGTGGCAGACCTTCATGGATATCACGTCGGAGTCCAGCTTGACGTTACAGACCCCGAGAGCATTCTTGAGCTACGGCAACGCGTGATTGGCGACGTAGGACGTATCGACGTTCTGGTGAATAATGCGGCCATGAACGATATGGTTGAGGCGCCGCTTTCGCAGGGGGCTTCCTCGGCATTCGAGAGTTATCCTCTGGAGCTGTTCCGCCGCGTGCTGGATGTGAACGTCACGGGTATCTTTCTTACCAGTCAGATCATCGGCACGCACATGGCAGACGTTGGACGGGGCTCGATCATCAACATCGCGTCAACCTATGGCGTAGTAGCACCAGATCAACGTCTTTACAGGCGACCCGACGGAACACAGAGCTTTTACAAGAGTGCCGCCTATCCTGCCTCGAAGGGTGCCGTACTGATGCTCACGAAGTTTCTTGCTACGTACTGGGCCGGACGCGGCGTGCGTGCCAATGCGCTCTCGCCGGGCGGGGTCTCTAATGGTCAGGACGAACACTTTCGGCGTTCCTATGCAGAGCGAACGCCAATGGCGCGCATGGCCGAGCCCACGGACTACCAGGGGGCACTTGTGTTTCTGGCAAGCGACGCATCCTCGTACATGACGGGTCAGAACCTGCTCGTTGACGGGGGATGGACGGCATGGTAAATGCCGCACCTGTATTTCAACACGCAATCCATCATCACTTTTACGCACACTCTTTGCGGAGTCCACGATGAACCCAACGCCCCCTGTCTCACTGCCTATCGGCAATGAACAGCCCGTGTACATCATTGCCGAGATCGGCATCAATCATAACGGCTCGCTGGAGATCGCTTCGGAGATGATCAAGGGGGCTGCGCGTGCCGGCGCTTCCTGTGTCAAGTTCCAGAAGCGCACGCCGGAGCTGTGCGTTCCGCGCGACCAGTGGATGATCGAGCGAGATACACCATGGGGCCGGATGACGTATATCGACTACCGCTACAAGGTAGAGTTCACAGAAGACGACTATCGTGCGATCGATCAGCTCTGCCGCGAGCTGGGGATCGACTGGACGGTTTCCTGCTGGGATGAGGAGGCGGTTGCCTTCATGGAAGCATCCTTCGCCGTTCCGTTCTACAAGGCTGCTTCGGCCTCGCTCACGGACATCAAACTTCTCAAGGCCATGGCCTCGACCGGCAAGCCGCTGATGATCTCTACCGGGATGTCATCACTTGAGGAGATCGACTCGGCGGTAGAGAGCCTTGATGGACGCCGTCTGATGATCGCTCATGCAACATCGGCCTATCCATGTGCCACCGATGAGCTGAACCTGAAGATGATCAATACGCTGCAGCATCGTTATCCCGGAAGCGTCATCGGCTATAGTGGACACGAGGTCGGCCTTGCCACGACGTATGCGGCGGTCGCACTCGGCGCACGCTTCGTCGAGCGGCACATCACACTCGACCGGGCTATGTGGGGCACCGATCAGGCCGCGAGTGTGGAGATCGCCGGACTCGAACGCATGGTCCGCGATATCCGTGAGATCGAACGTGCCCTGGGCGACGGCGTTAAGCGCGTCTACGACAGTGAGCTCGGCGTGCGCTCGAAGCTTCGGCGCGTTGTCTCATCGGTTGCCGGAGACGAGTAAATGTCGGGTCTTTCACTGACCACGGCCTGCACGGCGGCGATCATCATTTCGGGTGGCGCGCTCATATTGCTTGAGCGGCGCTTCCCGCACACGAAAGGTCAGCCCCTTTTCAGGGAGGGATTTGTTACGGACCTTGCGTTCTACTCGCTGCTGCAGAGCTACCTGCTTGGGGTGCTGATCTTCGGCTTCATTCAATGGGTCGACGATCACACGGCGCTTGAGCGCTTTGAGCTTGTGCGGTCGCAGTCTCTCACACTGCAGATCGGGATCTTTCTGGTTTTACACGATCTGTACATCTACTGGTTTCACCGCTGGCAGCATTCGAATGCGCTACTGTGGCGCATACACGAGGCGCATCATTCGACGAAGGACGTCGACTGGCTCAGCGGGTCGCGCTCGCACAGCCTGGAGATCATCGTTAACCAGACCGTAGAGTTTCTGCCAATCATGCTCCTTGCCTCCGCAGAGGTAGCCATTATCAAGGGCGCCATTGATGCTGTCTGGGGCATGTACATTCACTCGAATATCGATGTGCGATCGGGGCGACTGCAGCGGATCTTCAACGGACCGGAGATGCATCGATGGCATCATGCCGATGATTCGCGCTCACACAATCGGAACTTTGCCACCAAGTTTGCCATCTGGGACTGGCTGTTCGGCACAGCATATCTTCCGGAACGGGAAAAGCCAACGAGGTACGGACTCCATGATGACTTCCCCAAGGGGTACATCCGACAGCATCTCCATGCCTTCCGTCGTCGAGACTGATACGGACGACGATATCGACGTCGAGGTTGAGATCAGCGAGCGCGAACGCGTCGATGCGCATCTTGCCACGCCGCTGGACGTTGATACCATCATCATATCCGATCTGCATCTGGGCTCGGATGTTGCACGCTCCAAGGCACTGGTGCTGATGCTCAAGACGCATACGTATCGTCGGCTTGTGCTCAATGGAGACGTTTTCGATGATCTGAACTTCAAGCGCCTGACGAAGGACGACTGGAAGGTTCTCTCGCTGCTGCGTCGACTCTCCAATCCGCGTCGAGGGATCGAGGTCGTATGGGTTGTGGGGAATCACGACGGCGGTGTTGCCGAGATCCTGACGCATCTGCTCGGCGTTCCGGTACATGAGGAGATCGTCTTCACGGTGGCAGGGCAGCGACATCTGGCCATTCATGGTCATCAGTTCGATCGCTGGATCACCAAGCATGTGACGATCACGGCCATCGCATCGTCACTGTATCTGCTTCTGCAGCGACTTGATCCGCATCACCGGATGAGTCGGTGGGTGAAACGAACGAGTAAGAAATGGTTGCGGTTGAGCGACAAGATCGCACACGATGCAACCTCTCACGGCAGGCGTAACCATCAGGTGCAGGTCGTTCATTGCGGACACACGCACATGCCCGGCATCAAGCACATCGACGACATGGTGTACGTAAACTCCGGTTGCTGGACCGATAAGCCATCGACCTACGTCACCATTGCCCACACGGGTGAGGTTAACCTGCAGAGTATGTGAAAATGCGTTATCGTTGCCCAGAGCCCTGCACATGCACGATCCGCACTCATCGCGCCCCGTTCTCTTCGACGTCAGCCATGTGACGAAGTCCTACCGCATGGGTGAGCTTGACGTTGTAGCGTTGAATGACGTCTCGCTTACGATTCGGGAATCCGACCTGGTGGTGATCCTCGGAGCATCGGGCAGCGGGAAGTCTACGCTGCTGAATATCCTTGG
>DNLG01000062.1:0-1403 GCA_003488525.1 Bacteroidota bacterium
TACTCTTCCAGCCGGCCCATCGCCCCCTGACGGAAGTCGAGAAATGCCTGACGGATCTCGTCCTCGGTGTTCATGACAAATGGTCCGTAGGCAACCATTGGTTCTTCAAGGGGCTTGCCCGACAGAAGGAGAATGTCCGTTGGCTCAATTGCCTCAAGCGAGATGCTCTCGCCCAGTTCGGCAAAGACCACCAGTTTGTGCCGCTCAACGATATGCTCTCCATTGACTCGGAGCGCTCCGCCAAGAACGTACAGCAGAAGCGTTGGCATTGCCGGTACGGTGAGCTCGCCCGATGCTCCTTTGGCGATATGTCCCATGGCGGCCATCAGCGGAGACTGCGTGGTAGCCGGGCCGCGCACGCCATTAAGCTCACCGGCAACAAGCCTCAGTTCTCCTGCGTCACCCAGGATCTTCACAACAGGAATCGCATCACGATGGATCTCCTGATAGGCAGGTTCCATCATCTTCTTGGCCGCCGGCAGGTTGATCCACAGCTGGATGATCTCCAGCTCGCCCCCTTGGCGCAGCAGCTCTTCGGACGGGCCTTCACTGTGGATGATGCCGCGTCCGCTGGTGATCCACTGCACCTCGCCGGCACTGATAGAACCTTCGTTACCGAGGGAGTCGCGATGCAGCAGACTCCCACGGTAGACGAAAGATACAGGTTCGAATCCGCGATGCGGATGCGGATCTACGCGCCCGTGAAACACTCCCGGCTCTACCGGCTGAGGTCCAGCGTGATGCAGCAGAATAAACGGATCTGCATCTCGCAGCGCCGCCACCGGAAGGGGCTGCTTAACATTCAGCGGGCCGACGTTTGTCAGCAGTGAGTCGGTGATGATCTGCACGGGGCGAAGCATGGCTCAGCTCTTCTGAAGTTGGATGTTGAGTTGGAGTTTGACGGCGTCGGACACAACGATACCACCTGCCTCGGTAACGGCATCCCACGCAAGACCGAATTCCTTGCGGTTGATGGTTCCGGCGATCTCAAATCCGGCCTTGACGTTACCGTAGAAGTCCGTCATCTGTCCACCGTACTCGGCTGATAGCTTAACGCTCTTCGTCACGTCACGGATGGTCAGATCGCCAACAAGATCGTACGTGCCATCACCCTTCGGAGCAAACGACGTCGAAACAAATCGCATCGTCGGGTACTTCTCCGCAGCAAAGAAGTCTTCGCTCTTCAAATGCCCGTCACGCATGTCATTCTTCGTCGTGATGCTGTTGACGTCGGCCTCGAACACGATCGACGCGTCCGAAAAATCGTCGTTCTCAGCTTCAACCGTAACCGTGTAGGAGGTGAATTCCCCAGTGACCGTGTTGATCATCAGGTGCTTGACCTTGAACTGCACGTCCGAGTGGGCGGCATCTACATTCCATGTTGCCATTGTCGTCTTCCTTTT
>DNLG01000062.1:1637-2810 GCA_003488525.1 Bacteroidota bacterium
ACCAACATTCACCGCTGAACCATGATCTGCTGTGTTGAGAGGTCTCTTCCGGCACGGGTGACGGCGTAGTAGACTCCGGGCGGCAGATCGGAGATATCGATCGTAACGGTCGATGAGAGGCCGTCAACACGGGATCTCAGTTCCGCGGTAAGGTCGCGGACCTCCTGACCCAGACTGTTGTAGACTTTCAGCGTGATGACGGACGGGGCGACGGTGACGAACCACCCTACGCGGATAGACACTCGGTTTCTCGCCGGATTCGGATACGGGGGGTTGGTTAAGATGTCGCCATGGTCCTCAATACCGGTGGTAGTGGCGTTGACATAACCCTTGGCGATCTGTCCCTTTCCGAACGCCAGATAAACAACATCGTTGAGCGCGAACAATCGGTTGAGCACCGACATTCTGTTCACATGCAGGTAATCAAGCAGTGGATCTCGCAAGCGGCCGATCATGCTGCAGCCGGAATCCATCGACATCATCATTGAACCGCCGGATCGCATGGTAACCAGGATGTCGTTGGCAAAGCAGGACAGACCATCGTCACCTGCATCGATGCCATCAGAATCGCAGCGTCGGGTAAGCTTGGCCCACGAGCCATCGGCGGCGATGTCTACTGCGTACACTGCATCGCGTGCCAGGATCAGCATGAAGCGTCCGTTTTTCACTACGCGGCGACCTTTGGGAATATCTGCCAACAACACAGACCACTCTAAGCCGTCGGAAGATCTCATCAGGTCCGTCTGTCCATCACCACTACGTACACCTACTCCGAGATATCCCGTGCTATCATCTGTTACGCAGAGACGACTTACCGTCTCGTACCCAGTGGGGAAAGGGGTTTTAATCCATGTCATCCCGCCATCAGAAGTCGAGATGTAAGAACTCGGACGTTCAATCATGCCATCCATCGCCGATTTCCATAAGGCGCCACTGGCACTATGAAACTTCTCAAGTTTTGTCACTCTCCATGTAGCCCCTCCATCATCAGTGCGCAGCAGTCGACCGAAATAGACGGGACGAGTGCTGGCGTTACTGATGGAGTCTGCACAGATCACCATCTGTCGATCGCTGAGTTTGTCGGCACCATAATACTTCCAGTTAACGCTGTACGACTCCTGCGCACCGGAATCTTGTTGCCGCCAGCTGGAGCTGTCGTTCTGTTTCCATTGC
>DNLG01000062.1:3028-3363 GCA_003488525.1 Bacteroidota bacterium
GCATAATCATTGGAGTCTTTGTATCGGCATTCCTTGCAAAACCGATCAAGCCACGAGCCCTGCTCCCAGAGCCGGATCCACGACAGACGCTCAATAATTACGCCTGAGATGATGCCCGTGACGGTGTTCGGGAAGAAAGCGATGTCGGTCATGAACATAGCGTCCGTCCCCATGATGCTGTTCGCCCTCGCTCTGTCCCAGGTGTCCCCACCATCCCGTGTTATCGACAGGTATCCGTCAGGGTTGAACATGTTACGATGAAGAAGCAGCCCATCTCCATAATCGTTGAATGCAAGACTTCGGACAGTGAATCTTCGGCCCGTCAGACTCGGAAT
>DNLG01000018.1:0-1256 GCA_003488525.1 Bacteroidota bacterium
TCGGCGCGGGCATCCGCATTCACAATTTGAAGTCGGCCGGAACGGATGCAACCTTCCGGTTCGATGTTGCGTACGATCCACTCACCGGGCGTGTGTCGGGTTTGATCTTCGCCGTCAATCAACTGTTCTCGGCCTTTGGTCGACACGAGTATCGTCCACCCCAGATCATCGGTCGCGAGATCGATGGTCAATGATAAGCCCCCTTCCAGCATGGATACTGCCACAATTGCCGCCGCCATCGATCACACTGTTCTGAAGCCGGACAGTACGCTTGAGCATGTGCGCACGCTATGCCTCGAAGCCTCAGCCCACCGTTTTGCCAGCGTGTGCATCCTTCCCTGGCATGTGGCCGATGCTTCCCGGCTGCTTGCCGAGAGTTCGGTGGCCGTCTGCACGGTGGTGGGCTTCCCGCTTGGTGCTTCAACCACTGCCGTAAAAGTGGCCGAGGCCCTGGATGCGCTCGCCAATGGTGCCCGCGAGATCGATATGGTCGCCTCGATCACGGCACTCAAGAGCGGACAGTATGATCGGCTCCAGCACGATATCACGGAGGTCGTTAGCGCCGTGCACGATCGTGGCGGAATCGTCAAGGTAATCATCGAAACATGTCTTCTGAGCGACGATGAGAAACGCCGCATGTGCGATGTCGTCTCCAACGCCGCAGCCGATTTTATCAAAACATCCACCGGATTCTCAACCGGTGGGGCAACCATTGAAGATGTGCGTCTCCTACGCCAGCACGTCAGCCCGTCCGTCCAGGTCAAAGCCTCAGGGGGCATCCGCGATTTGCAGACTGCCATCGCCATGCTCAATGCCGGTGCTACCCGCCTCGGCACATCAAGTGGAGTTGCGATCGTTAACGCCACAGTTGACAGCCGAGATACGTACTGATGACAGACGGATTCTCGCTTCCGCGGGGATGACAACCATCGGGTGAGACGGCATCGCGCCCCATGCGAGGGAAGCCAATTTTCAGAAAACTTTCGAAACGCACCATTGTGCCGGTTTCGGAATCTCCGCTAGCCCGTATCTGAAGGGGCGCAGAGCGATTCACGCGATGAACAAGTAGCTGTCCCAAAATTTCAATTGTTATACCATGACATGAGCGAGCACCTCCGTAGGTTGCTTGTGTCAGAAGCACGTGCTGAAGACAACCGTTCATACGTAATACAGATAGGGCAGTCATGTGGCTGCCGGGTTATCATTCATTCATTTTTTTGAAAGGATCGTTCTATGAAACGATTCATCACTTCAGT
>DNLG01000018.1:1535-3693 GCA_003488525.1 Bacteroidota bacterium
TTGTGTCCCTGATTGTCCTGATGTGCGCTTTGTTGGTGATTGGCAATACACTGATGTAAGTGTTTGTTCCGGATGCTTGGTCCGGGTAAAATGGCTCTCGAGATACGCTTGTGGGAATTACGATGTCTACATAGAAGAGGCCACTTCGATAAATCCCAACAATCCAGCGTGCATGGCATGCTACCCCGGATCGCTCCAAGCCCTAATTGAAGACATCACTCAACAGATCCTACTTTCGAACCCGATGAAGTTTCCTCCGCGCGTGAGTGGAGATTGTGTTACCAACACGAGAGTAGTCAAGGGCCCATGTTGGATGCGCCACTTTCCTGACTTTTCGTCCAGTAACGAATCATATGTGCAAAGCCGCACTCAAGCCTGCGTAGGGCACGAGACCTGTTGCATCACGAACTACCAGGTCTGTATTGATGAGAATGGCGACCGAACTGTTGTGCGATTGGCGGGCATGCCTTCTTCCAGCTATCCATCAATTCCTCCGGGAATTCTATGCAACAATATGAACATCAGTGCATCGCTGAGTGGTCAGTCGTATAACTGTGAGAATGTGTGCAATGGGACTAGTCGGTAACCCGTACCACTGTCAGCCCGCAGATCTCATTCTATGACTTGACGCTAACCAAACCAATAGCCACTGATGGGGATGTAACGAAATGAACGGCCATGTAGACAGTAAATCACTTCTGCTAATCAGCTTGGTCCTGCTGCTACGTTCAGTCGAACACGCATCAGCACAGGATACCTGGAAGCTGCTTAATCGGCTTTCGTATCACCAGGCCATGTGGACAACGGCAACCTCGAGAGACGGACGTCATGCCGTGGCAGCAGGCAAGTTTGGACGGGCATACGTAAGCTCTGATAGTGGCGACACGTGGTCGGCTCGAAGTATTGACATATACGAAACGTTGATGAGCGCGGCCTATTTCTCCGATAGTGGCATTGTACTCGTTGGAGAAAGCGGCAAAGTGTTCCGTTCGGATAATCACCTTCGTGATTGGCAAATAGTTGCGGTCAACGATGCTGACACGCTCACGTGCGTTCGTGCAGTTTCCGATCGGGCAATCATCGTCACCGGCACAAGTGGAGCAATCTATCGGAGTAGCAATGCGGGCCGGAATTGGTTGCGCATCTATACGTCAGATGCTCCACTTCGTGCTGTGGCGAATTCCTCTGACGGTCGGTTTGTGGTAGTGGGCGATCGTGGTACTGTACTGGTAAGTAAAGACTCGGGGCTAACATGGCGGCGCTTGGCTGAGTCGTTCGCTGACAGTGTAAAACTGCAGTGCGTGTCTCATGTGATCGATTCAATATGGATGATTGCAGGAGAACCTTCGGTGCTGGCACAGTCACTGGATGACGGCAGTAGCTGGATTCGCAGGGTTCCAAAGGTTGGCGCACTCAATAGATATTTTGAGGCGCGGGCATTAGCCTTTACCAGTAAAGGTATTGGAATGCTCATCGATAATGACTGGTATAAGCCAGCCGCGAAGACACTCTTTACCATGGACTCCGGCAGAACATGGCGTGAGGGACAGTGTGCAACCGAAAGCCTCAGTATGACGGAGATGCTGTCGATGAAGGATGTTGCATTCTTCCCAAACAGCAGTAGAGGTGTGCTTACATCGACGAACAATCGTGTCTCCGTGATTCGATTGAATCCGGAGGAGTGGTTCTGGCCATGGGTCTATGATCGGTACGTGAAGGTATCTGATTATCAGGAAGGATATGATTTGGATGACAAGCCAATATTCAATGTACCGTGTGACCCCAACACCTATCTGTGGTGTCTAAACAAAGGTGGTGTGAACAGAATAGTCGAGTTCAGCAGCGTGGACGACAGGGCCGTTAAAACATGGATTCAATTAGATAGCATAGGCTGGAAAACCAATGATGGGTACCAGGAATGGGTGTACAATTCTGCAAACAAGCTTAGCGCCGATGTGATGCACATCCTTGCTGATAGTGTAGCCGGTCGAACAACATCAGGTCGGGAACGGTGGGGCTATGTGATTTCGACCAGGGACGGTGGCCAAACATGGATGCGAAAGAACATCCCCGGAGCCGTGGGCATGCAGCGGATTCTCTGGCAGTCTCCAATGCGGGGGCTGATTGCGACACGTACGGGCTTAAAGATACCCATCAG
>DNLG01000018.1:3841-5596 GCA_003488525.1 Bacteroidota bacterium
ATGGCGGCATTACATGGGATGTTGCTGAACGTCCCAAAGATTACTCCTCCTTGATGATTGAGTCATTGAGTCACGACGGATCTTCCTACATCGCCATAGGAATGCGTCCCCAAGCGGCTACTCTCGAGGTGCTCCGTTCGCAAAATGGTCGCGAATGGACCGTCATCGCTTCGAATCTCCCCAATGGCGACTACGTGTTTCGAGACGGGCGCCTACTGGTGATCGTCGATTCACTTGAAACGTTCCATGTTGCGATATCCAACGATGCTTCCAGCGCCACAGTGAGTGAAGGAATGCGATCATCAGGTGCTCCAATTCTCGAGCCGAATCTACTCTGTTATTCTGGTGACATACTGGTCTCGGTACGAGGTAATGGCCGTGTGTATACCTCCGCTGATAGTGGCGTAACATTCGAGGGGCCTTTGCGCGATGCCTGCCTTAGTTACATGAATAGAGTTGATGTCTCCTTCGTGAAAACCCTCTATAATCTCGGCAACAAAGTCTACATCGGTTTGATATCGAACCACGTAATGTGCGGCCCCATTGGCCGTCCCACCTCTTCGGTCGATGATGCACTTGACATTTACACAAACCCTCCCTATCCCAACCCATTCCACGCTGAAACAAAGATCAGAGTAAGCTGGTACTTTAATGTGCCATCACAGACTCTTGCACTGAAGATCTATAATCTCTACGGTGACGAGGTGTCAGATCTCACCGCACAGCTCCAGAGTAAAGTCGAGGACTTCGCCTCTGTTGTTACTTGGAATGCCGAAGGACTTCCAGATGGAGTCTATGTTGTCGTCTGCCGAAGTGGACGCGAGGTTTCGAGTCAGAAGGTCATTCTTTCAAGATGAAGCAGGCTGCACTGTCTGCAACGGCATCTCCCTAACCCCTGGCTCGGTTGACGTTATCTACCAAGAAGCCCTCTTTGATTGCCATCCGGTGTGCGGTCCGGTTCCTCCCAACGAAGATCCCTGAAGGCGGAGCATAGTCAGCAGCTGTCTTTTGGGAACGTTCACATCGAAAACTCAATGATCTATCGAATCGGAGCCTCCACATGAAATCCTCATACAGCCCTTCCGTCATTTCGCCGCTGCTCATGGTTGTTCTCTGCATGATCTGTCATGCTCCGAGTTTCTCGGGTCAACCGCCGTGGAAGCTGTTGCTTACCTACCCTCGCGAGTGCGGACAGATGGCCGCTGCAACGTCGCCCGACGGCAGGCATGCCGTGACGATTGGATGGTGGGGGTCGATGTACTTCTCGCGTGATTCCGGGAAGACCTGGAAACTGAAACAGACGGGCATATTTGAGCCATTTGAGTCAGTTGCCTACTACTCCGAAACAGGAATTGCCATTCCTGTCTCCAATGGTGCTGTTCTGCTGAGTGACGATGAGTTTCAGACGTGGACGAGAGTGACCGTCGATGCGTCGGATAGCCTTACGCGGCTACGACGCGTAAAGCACAACACGCTGTTGTGCGTAAGTCGTGATGGAGTGGTGTACCGCAGTAGCGATGGTGGACGCAACTGGTCTGCCGTGTACCGGGGCACCACTCCACTCTACGACGTCGCCGTTTCGCGCGACGGACGTGCCATTGCCGTCGGGAGCAGGGGAACTGTTCTGATGAGTCGCGACACCGGCGTGACGTGGACGCCGACGCCAGGCAGAGGCCCGGATACCATACGGCTGCTGCTGGCGGCGTTTGTGCGAGATTCGATCTGGATGATCGCCGGTGATACAACGTACCTGGC
>DNLG01000010.1:0-685 GCA_003488525.1 Bacteroidota bacterium
TCGGGCCGATGCCGAGGCCATGCGCGCAGAGATCCTGTCGCAGATGATCGAGGCGAGCGACCGCGCTCTGGAAAGACCGTGGCCGGCGGCCGAGGAAGGACTTCGAAACGTATTCATGACGCCAGCAGGGGAGCAGCACTGATATGCAAATGACCTACCTCGAGGCAATTGCCGATGCTATTCGTCTTGAAATGCGCCGCGATGAGCGCGTCTTTCTTATCGGTGAGGACATCGGTACCTATGGAGGAGCGTTCAAGCTCACAAAAGGTTTTCTCGACGAGTTCGGCGCAAAAAGAGTGATCGATGCACCGATCAGCGAATCAGCGATCATCGGTGCGTCCATCGGCGCGGCGCTCAACGGCATGCGTCCGGTTGCCGAAATGCAGTTCATGGATTTCGTGACGAACGGTTTTAATCAGCTGGTGACCGTTGCAGGCACGACAGCATACCGGTGGTCGATACCCGTGCCGATGGTGGTGCGCGGACCATCGGGTGGTGGCGTAGGGGCCAATCCCTTTCACAGTCGCAATTCGGAAGCGTGGTTTGCCCATGCTACCGGACTCAAAGTGGTATGTCCGGCATTTGCCGATGACGCAAAGGGGCTGATGACGGCGTCGATGCGTGATGATGATCCCGTGGTGTTCTTTGAGCACAAGGGTCTGTACCGCAAGATCAAAGGTGAGGT
>DNLG01000010.1:917-3604 GCA_003488525.1 Bacteroidota bacterium
GCAGATGTGCTTGCCTCTGAGGGCATCGATGTTGAGATCGTTGACATTCGAACGCTCGTGCCGTTTGATGAGGAAACCGTGCTTGAGTCTGTTCGCAAAACACATCGTGCGGTGATCGCCCACGAGGCCGTGCTCACCGCCGGCTTCGGCGGTGAGATCGCGGCACGCATTGCCGATAAGGCGTTCGCCTACCTCGATGCGCCTGTCAAACGCGTTGCGGCATTTGACGCACCAACGCCCTTTGCCCCCACGCTCGAGCAGGCCGTGCTGCCAAATTCTGAGACAATTGCGGACACGATTCGTCAAACTTGTTCGTTTTGAGTCAGGTCGTGTTGAAAAGTTGGACGCACGCACCTCTGACCTGAACCGTAACTTTGCAACCATTCACAACGGGGCACTCGTACATGTCGAAAGTTCTCTTCAGCGTATCGTATTCGATTCCGGACGGCAAGCGATCTGAGTATCTCGCAGCGGTTGCTTCCGTTCGCGATTTCTACGCGAGCTCTGACGTGCAGTTCTCCTTATACGAGACCAAGGGTAAGCACAACCACTTCCAGGAAGTGTATGTCTACCCGAATGCTGACGCCTATGAGGCTTCTGATGATCCGGCCTCAACTGCCTCAATCGCCGGCTCCATCGAGAAGATCTACGCGCTGGCCTCGAACGTCACCTACGACGTCGCCAACGAAGTAGCCTAAACGGCAAGCGCTCAAAGCACGCAGTACGATGAACATTGCGTTCGATGCCAGCACCATCCTTGGTCGCAGCGGAATCGAACGCTACTCGCGTGAGCTTATCAATGCGCTTCTGCGGACGCAGGCCGACCTGACCTGCACGCTCGTGGTCAATGAGCATGATGGCTGCGCTGTGCAGCAATATTTCGATCTTGATCGTCGTGTACTTGTTGACGACTGCCTGCCCAACGAGCGTCGACTGGGTGCTCCGCTGCGTCCGCTGATGAGACTTGTGCGGCAACGCAAGCTCTCCTTTGCCGCGCAGAAGGCCGATGTGGTGCATCTGCTCTCACCGGGCAAGATCATCCCGTCGAAGCGGCCGATACTGACCACGATCCATGACCTATTCCCGATGTATCCGAATATGGGCATCGACGGATATCTGGCCAGACGTTTCCCCGGACGGGTGCGTCGACATCTTGCGGCCTCAAGTGCGATCGTCTGTCCGTCGGCCTACGTGGCCGGAACCATCAACGAGTATTTTCCCGCGTGCCGACTGCCGATCACCGTTACGCCCCTTGCGGCGAGCGATGAGTTTGTGCCTACTCCGATGCAGGATGATATGCGAAACACCTATGGTCTTCATCGGCCATATGTGTTGTTTGTCGGACGCGTCGATCCGCGAAAGAACCTGCATCGAATGATGTATGCCTGGAGCACGCTACCGGTGTCGGTGCGCAGGAATGCCGAGTTCGTTCTCATGATGGCAGGGGGCGATGAGGCCGTTACTCGGTTCCGTCAAGAGAACAGCTCGGTGTTAAGCGACCCGTCGATCCGCATCATTACCGACGTACCAACACGCGCCATGATCCAGATCCTGTCGTCAGCCCGCGCTCTGGCCTTTGCCACACTGGGCGAGGGTTTCGGCCTTCCGGTGCTGGAAGCCATGCGCTGCGGATGCCCGGTGATCACCTCAAGCACGACATCCCTCCCGGAAGTCGGAGGGGAGGCGGCGTTATATGTCGATCCGACAAATGTTGAGCAGATCGCCGACATGATGATGCAATGCATCGTTGACGACGACCTTGTCCAACAGCGGCGCGAAGCAGGTCTGGCGCGCAGTCAGATGTTCACATGGGACGCAACGGCTCGCGCCACGGCCGACGTCTATCGAAACCTCATCGGTTAGGACGTCGGTGGCAGAGACCTTCATCAAACGTCTGGAGTTAGCCGTGCGGCGCCTGTACAATGCGCGCGTAGGACGCAGTGGCGAGCCCATGCTGGTGGCAGAAGCGAAGGATGTCGTAGGGCGTTCTTCGCTGCACCGCGTGCTGCTTCTTCGGCAAGATCGGATCGGTGATGTGCTGGTCAGTACGCCAGTGATACGGGCACTGCGCCGACTTCTTCCCGAAGCGGAGATCGACATGGTGATGTCGACAAACAACATCTCGGTTCGTCAGGCCATTGATTCAGAGATCGATCACGTGCATGTCTTTCGTAAGTCGCTTCTGCACCTGCTCGTGCTGCGACGCACTCTAAGACGTCGAAGCTACGACCTGGTGATCGACCTCATGGACAATGCCTCTTCGACCTCGGCACTGCTGATCTCAGGAGCCCAACCGCGCCTGGCCATCGGCGTCGACAAGGTCAACCGCGGCGTGTACACGCACGTCGTGCCGCTTGCTGATCAGACCCGTGTGCATATCGTCGAACGCATTGCCCGGCTTCTCTGGCCGCTCGGCGTCGACCTTCGGGACGAAGATCTGCGGCTGAGCTTTCCTCTGACTGATGCGCAGCGCGCTGCCGCTGTCGGCCTCATGAGCGACGGATCGCAGCGCCCCGTTCTGGCCATCAACATCTCCGGCTCGGATGTTCACCGCATGTATCCCGAGACCAAGATGATCGAACTGCTTCGTCAGATCTCCAAGCACTGGGCCGGGCCAGAGTCGGAACGTGTGCAGCCCTGCATCCTGTCGGCACCCATGCATGCCGAAATGGCACGTCGGATCGGAC
>DNLG01000010.1:3803-13528 GCA_003488525.1 Bacteroidota bacterium
GCGTTGTCGAACCACAAACGTCGTATGCCATGTTTGCCGCCTGCCTTGCTTCGGCTGACATGCTGCTAACGCCGGACACATCTGCAGTCCATGCCGCGGCGGCCTACCGCGTTCCATCGGTTGTGCTCTTTTCTCAGGACTCGCGAGGTATCATGCCGTGGTTCCCATACGACACACCATGCTGGCCGTGCGTCACCACCCGCGGCGCACTCGAGACGATTCCCGTTGAAGAGATCGTCTGCGCGGTTGATGAGATGATCAAGGCCACCACCGGTAACAAGGTCGGCGATGCGTAATTTTCATGTCCACTTTCCCTCGTAAACAACCACCATGCAGTTTCAAAAGCGCACAGTCTCCTGCGGAGAGCTTCGTCCATCACATGACGGCACGCATGTAACGCTCAATGGTTGGGTCAACGCCCGACGCGATTACGGAGGCGTCATCTTTATCGATCTGCGTGACCGGTATGGTCTGACGCAGGTCGTCGTCGACACGTCGTACTCGCCCGACCTGGCATCGGCCATCGATCCTGTGCGGTCGGAGTACGTGCTGTGGGTGAAAGGGAAGGTCCGTCTGCGTGAGAATCCCAACCCGCGCATCCCGACGGGACTTATTGAGGTTCTGGCCGACGATATCGGTGTGATCAATGCTGCTGAGGTGACGCCATTTGAGATCGTTGATGATCTGGCAACGAACGAAGAACTGCGCCTCACGCACAGGTATCTGGACCTTCGCCGGCCGTCGCTGCAGAGGAACTTCCTTGTTCGCAACAAGCTCTATCAGATCACGCACCGGTTCTTCGAGCAGGAGGGATTCGTCGAAGTTGAGACACCCGTTCTGACAAAGTCTACCCCCGAAGGAGCCCGCGATTTTCTTGTGCCGAGCCGCATGAATAAGGGACGGTTCTATGCCCTTCCTCAATCGCCGCAGCTGTTCAAGCAGCTTCTGATGGTGTCGGGTTTCGACAAGTACATGCAGATCGTTAAGTGTTTCCGTGATGAAGATCTGCGCGCTGATCGTCAGCCGGAGTTCACACAGATCGACGTGGAGATGTCATTCGTCACCCAGGAGGACATTCTATCGCTCACCGAACGATTCATCGCCTCGGCGTGGAAAGAGATCCTCAACGTCGACGTCGCGGTACCATTCCGTCGCATGAGCTTTCACGAAGCTCTCAGTCGGTACGGCTCCGACAAACCCGATATCCGATATGGCCTTGAGCTGACCGACGTTTCGAAGCTGGCCGCGCAGTCATCCTTTGGAATCTTCTCGACAACGGTCGCCGATGGCGGAGTCGTCATGGCCGTAAATGCCAAGTCATGCGGTGGCTTCTCGCGCAAACAGATCGACGAGCTCACGGAACATGCCAAGAAGTATGGAGCCAAGGGGCTTCCCTGGCTGAAAATGGTCGACGGCGAAATCTCTGGCTCGTTTGCCAAGCAGCTTGCCGGTGATGAAGCCACGCAGCTCTGTGCTGCACTTGGTGCGGACAATGGCGACCTGCTGCTGTTCTTCCCCGGTGAGTGGGAACGGGCCTGCACGATCGGTGGCGCTCTGCGGACGGAGATCGCCCGCCGATGCGGCATACTGGATCAGCTCGCGGGAACATATTCGTTCCACTGGGTGCTGGAGTTTCCGCTTCTTGAATACAGCGAAGAAGAGTCACGCTGGATTGCTCGTCACCACCCATTCACGGCACCGTTGAATGAGGATCTGCATCTTCTTGACAGCGATCCAACGCATGCTCGTGCCGTGGCGCATGACCTGGTGATTAACGGATATGAGGCCGCCGGAGGATCGATACGTATTCATACCAATCCGGTGCAGCAGCGCATGTTCGACCTGCTGGGTTTCAGCCGTGAAGACGCTGAGCTGAAGTTCGGATTTCTCCTGAATGCACTGCGTTACGGTGCGCCCCCTCACGGAGGCATCGCCTTTGGTTTCGACCGTCTGGTGATGCTGCTGTGTCAGACAGAGAACATTCGCGACGTGATCGCCTTCCCCAAGACAACTTCCGGTCTGTCACTCATGGATGGATGTCCCTCGGGCGTCGATGATCGTCAGCTCGCCGAAGTCGGCATCCGCACGCTAGGCGACCGTCCATGATCCGTCGTCCAGTTGCGATCGTCAGCATTACCATTGCGCTGGCTCTTGCAGCATGCGCTCAAGCGCAGACGGCCTCCTCGGTTCGACGGGTCGACGCTCTTGTTGCTCTGGCCAAGGATTCGGGCTGGACGCGTCTGCCAATTGGACAGTTGATGACGCGCCTTGGACTTCAGCTTCTCACAACGCCCTATGTGGGAGGAACCCTTGAGGGCGATGGACCCGAGGTCTGTCGCATCAGCCTCGACGGACTTGACTGCGTGACGTTTTTTGAGTCGGTACTGAACCTTGCGCGCAACATCCAACGTGGACGCACCGCATTCGAAGATCTGCGCTCTAGTGTGACCGAAACACGATATCGCTCCGGGATCCTCGACGGCTACACAAGCCGCCTGCATTACACCACGGAGTGGTTCCTGGATAATGTAGCCAAGGGGGTAGTGGAGGACGTTAGCCAGTCACTGGGCGGCACTCCGATGAACATGAAGGTCGACTTCATGTCGACCCATCCGCAGTTGTATCCGGCTTTGCGGCAGGATACTGCTGCTGTGCGCCGAATTGCCGAGATCGAACGTCGTCTGCAGCGAGCGACAATGTTTGTGATCGCCAGAGACCGCATCGCTCGGATAGAGTCAGAGCTCAAGGATGGCGACATCATCGCGATCGTGACGTCAAAGAAGGGGCTCGATTATGCACACACCGGCATCGTGGTTCGCGAAGGTAATCGGGCACGTCTGATGCATGCCTCGTCAACAAAGAAGCAGGTCATCCTCGATGGTTACCTTGCCGATGTTGTTGCCCGGGTTGACTCGTGGACTGGGGTCAGCGTTGCGCGTCCGCAAGAAGCGGTCCGCTGATGGGCGTTCGGGCCACGTGCACCGCAATCACATCGAGAACTTCACGGGCCGTGACTCTTCTGCCGGCTGCCTGACTGAGTGTCGCACTCGAGCTGGTCATGGTGTGTCGCAGTTGCTCCCGGTCAGCATCGGTGGCCGTGACCACATCGGCCAGCCGCTCATGGCCGGCGCCGCAGAGGATAGAACCGTGCTGCAACAATACACCGTCGATCACGCGCTGGGCTGAGCCGACGACCTTGCGTCCGTGCCAGAGGATCTCCGTCCGCGCATGTGACGTGAAACACGCCTGACCCATGGGGCCGCTCGAGGCGTAGTGTGTGCGAAGATCGGAATCAATGGCCGCGAACATCAGTTCCGGGCAGACCACCTGCAGTGCCCCGTACAGAAGGGTATGGATCTCGGCATACATCCGGCGCGCTTCCAGGCTGTCGTTCACGGGCACGCAAACGCAGTACGTCACCTCGTCTGCGTGCAGCACGGCGCGTCCTCCCGTTGGTCGATGCACGACATCATATCCATGTGCTTCGATGTCTGATTGAACGACGGCGCTCAGGGGCTGATGCTTGCCGAGAGATACGCACCATGGGTCCCACGTATAGAGCCGCATTGTTGCCGGAGCCGCCCCGTTTCGAACGCGATCGGCGAGCTCCACGTCAAGACGCATGTTGTCTTCGCCCCTTGCCGCACCGGCGTCGACCACCTGAAGCATCATCGTCCGGAGATCCGAAGAAAGCGCAGCTTGCCAACGCGCAGGATCACCGGCGCCTGTAGGTCGATCAATGCGGCAGGATCGGTGATCTTGGTTCCATCGATCGATACGCCCCCTTGCTGGATCAACCTGCGGGCTTCGCTCTTTGACTGCGCCATGGAGGTCGTTGTAAGGATCGTGACGATGTCCAGCGACGTTCCATCGAGCACCGTCTCCTCGATGACATCCGGGATGTCCTTCTTAACGAACACCCGTTCGAACTCGTCCAGGGCTTCCTTACCGGCTCCTTCGCCATGATAGCGATCAACAAGACTGCCCGAAACCTGTACCTTGGCCGTGCGCGGATGTAGCGTGCCGGCTGCCAGTTCTGACTCCATGCGGGCCACGTCTTCGCCCCCTGCAAAGCAGGCGTAGCGGTAGTAGCGCGCGATCAGAGAATCGGGAATGGACATCGTCTTGCCGAACATGTCCTTGGCTGAATCGGTCAGCGCGATATAGTTGTCGAGTGACTTGCTCATCTTCTCCACGCCGTCCGTTCCTTCCAGGATCGGCATCGTCAGAATGCACTGCGGTTCCTGTCCGTAGGCCTTCATGATCTCGCGGCCGACGAGAAGATTGAACTTCTGATCCGTGCCGCCTAGTTCAACGTCGCTGCGCACGGCAACAGAGTCATAGGCCTGCGATAGGGGATAGAGAAACTCGTGAACACTGATCGGCTCACCCGAGCGGTAGCGCTTGGTAAAGTCATCGCGTTCAAGCAGCTGGGCCACCGTGTACTTGGCCGATAATGTGATGACCTCACGGAAGGACATCGAATCGAGCCACTGTGAGTTGTATACCACCTCGGTGCGTGACATGTCGAGGATCTTCGCCGCCTGCTCGACATATGTCTTGCCGTTCTCACGGGTCTCGTCCAGCGTTAGCGCAGGCCGCGTCTTGGACT
Source organism: Bacteroidota bacterium (assembly GCA_003488525.1). Lineage (GTDB taxonomy): Bacteria > Bacteroidota > Ignavibacteria > Kapaibacteriales > Kapaibacteriaceae > UBA10438. The sequence continues at coordinate 8,416 of DNLG01000010.1, forward strand.
TACCCGTCGGATCTCCGATCATGGCCGTGAAGTCGCCAATGATCAGCACCACAGTATGGCCCAGATCCTGAAACTGCCGCAGCTTGTTAAGAACTACGGCATGGCCGATATGGATGTCCGGCCGGCTTGGATCCAGCCCAAGCTTCGCGCGAAGGGGCGTGCCGGTGGCAATACTCCGCTCCAGCTTCCGGATGAAGTCCTCCTGCGGCAGCAGATCTACGGCGCCATCAGAAAGAATGTCGAACTGTTCTTTGAGGGTTTTCATTGGTCATCGGTCATTGGTCATCGGTCATCGGTCATCGGTCATCGGTCATTCGCCTGATTTCCCGTTTCTGCTCTCGTTCTTTTGTTGCCGCACGCTTGTCATAAAGCTTTTTGCCTCGCACCAGACCGAGTTCAACTTTGACGTACGGACCTGAAAAATAGAGACTCAGAGGAACAACCGTCAGCCCCTTTTCTTCAATTCCTTCGCGCAGACGTAGAAGCTCATGATGTTTGAGCAGGAGCTTGCGACGCCGAAGGGGCTCGTGGTTCTCCCGGTGACCGAAGTCATACGGGCTGATGTGCAGACCCATCAGATAGAGCTCATCCGACTTGCGGTCGGGAAACATCGCATAGGCGTCGGCGAGGTTGACCTTGCCGGCACGCAGGGACTTGACCTCGGTTCCCATCAGGGCAATACCGGCCTCGAACCGGGCAAGGACTTCGTACTCGAAGAGTGCCTTGCGGTTGGTGATAATGGTCCGTATGGTGCGTGCATCTGGCATAGACGAAAAAAGCCCCGCGTACGGGACACGGGGCTTTAGTGTGCGGAGAGGGAGGGATTCGAACCCTCGGTAGCGGTTATTACCACTACGACGGTTTAGCAAACCGTTGCCTTCAGCCACTCGGCCACCTCTCCCTGAGGAGAGGCAAATATAGCAAGTTCCACAATCAGATGGGACAGCCCCCCCAGCTGGCGCATGGTTCGTACTTTTGCGCCGTGAAATCGACGTCCGAGACCCCACTGATGCGGCAATACCGCACGATCAAGCAGAAGCATGCCGATATGGTTCTGCTGTTCCGCCTGGGTGATTTTTACGAGACGTTCGGTGACGATGCCATCACGACGGCGAAAGCCTGTGGCATTACGCTGACCAAGCGCAATAACGGTGCCGCCGGAGACATCCCTCTGGCGGGCTTCCCGCACCACCAGCTGGATACCTATCTGCCGAAGCTGGTTGCGGCCGGACACCGTGTGGCCGTGTGTGAACAGCTCGAAGACCCGAAGCTTGCCAAGGGGCTTGTCAAACGTGACGTCGTCGAGGTGGTCACCCCCGGCGTTGTGCTCTATGACAAGATCCTGGATGCATCGACGAACACCTTTCTGGCCTGCCTTGTAGCGCCTCGTTCGGAGCGCGAGGCATGGGGTCTTGCGGTGATGGACGTATCGACGGGATCATTTACGGCAGGGGATGTGCCGGCCGACAGGATCCTTTCGCTGATCGAAGCATTCAAACCGGCCGAGATCCTTGTCAGCAAGGAAGACCGTGAACTCTGGGAGCCCCTTGTGCGCCGTCTCCAGCCGGCACCATCGGTGTCGCGCATGGAAGCATGGCATTTTGATGCCGCTTCGGCACAGAGGAATCTTCTGGAGCACTTTGCCACTTCATCGCTCAAAGGATACGGACTCGATACGCACCCGCGGGGCATCATTGCTGCCGGCGTGACGCTGCAGTACGTCGGTGAGTCGCAGCGCGGTGCGCTGCGGCAGATCACGGCCGTTCATGCGCTTCGGTCGGACGACGTGATGGTGCTCGATGCGGCCACGCGGCGTAATCTCGAGATCACGTCAACAATGTCCGGCCAGGGGGCTTCGGGCGCTCTGGTGCAGTACATCGACCGCACGTGCACGCCCATGGGGGCGCGTCTGCTGCGCTGGTGGATTCAGACGCCACTGACCGATGCGGCTCGCATCAATAAACGCCTGGAGGTGGTCGACGGACTCGTCTCTGCAGCGGAGCTCAACCGTCAGGCGCGCGAGCTGCTCTCAGGTGTCGGTGACGTTGAGCGGCTACTGACGAAGATCATGACCGCACGTGCCACAGCACGCGACCTTGGAGCGCTGCGAAGAGGACTTGCGCAGCTGCCCCCGCTGGTGGCTCTGGCCTCCGGCGATGGTCACGACCCGGTGCACGATCTCATCAGGGGCATTAACCGACATGACGACGTGCGTGAACTTCTCGAGAGTGCCCTAACTGATGAGCCCCCTGTGGCCATCGGCACGGGAGGGATGTTCCGCAGCGGTTACAGCGATGAGCTCGACCAGGCGGCCAATGCTCTGCATAATGGCAAGCAGTGGATCGCCGAGTACCAGCAGCGGGAGCGTGACGCTTCGGGGATCTCCACGCTGAAGATCGGGTTCACATCCGTCTTCGGATACTACATTGAAGTTTCCAACGCCCAGTCATCGCGCGTTCCGGCACATTATGAGCGGCGTCAGACGCTGGCCAATGCAGAACGCTACACGACCACTGAGCTAAAGCAGCTTGAGCAGCGCATTCTGACGGCTGAAGAAAGCGTTCGCAGTCTTGAAACGGAACTCCTTACCAGTCTGCGTTCCTCCATTGCTGCTCATGGCGAAAGCATCCAGCAGACAGCCCAGCGGCTGGCGATCCTTGATGTGCTGAGCGGTTTTGCCACCGTTGCCGTCGAGTATGACTATTGCCGTCCGCACGTGCACGATGGTACCCGTCTCGAGCTCGTTGATGCTCGCCATCCGGTGATCGAGCGCATCCTTGATCATGGTAAGCGATACGTAGCCAACTCGGTTGTGATGGATGTTTCGGAACGTCAGATCCAGATCATCACCGGACCCAACATGTCCGGCAAATCCAGCTATCTGCGTCAGGTGGGGCTGATCGTATTCCTTGCCCACATCGGCTCGTACGTTCCGTGTTCATCGGCGATGGTGCCACTGACCGACCGCATTTTCACGCGCGTTGGCGCGCAGGACAACATCCTTGCCGGAGAGAGCACGTTCCTGGTCGAAATGCAGGAGAGTGCCAACATCCTCAACAACGCCACACGGCGCAGTCTGATCCTGCTGGACGAAGTTGGACGCGGAACGGCCACGTACGACGGCATCTCGATCGCCTGGGCGATCGCGCGGTTCATCCATGACCGCATCGGCGCCAAGACAATGTTTGCTACGCACTATCATGAATTGACGGATCTCAAAGAGCAGTTCGAGCGCATTGAGAATCTTCACGTGGAAGTTCGCGAGGTCGACTCGCAGGTTCTCTTTACACACAGAGTCGTTCCGGGTCACACGGATCACTCATTCGGTATACATGTTGCTGCCATGGCAGGAATGCCTGCCGAGGTCATCGCCGCGGCGCAGTCCGTGCTGCAGAAGCTCGAATCGATGCATGCCGGCACGCCGCGCTCTGCTGTGGCCCTTCCGGCAGCGTCAGCGTCATATCAGCCGACGCTTTTTATGGTCGAGGATGATGTCATTCGGCAGACGATCAGGGGGCTCGACCTTGACACCACGACACCAATGCAGGCGCTGCAGCTCCTGACAGAACTTCGAAAGCAGATCAATGACTGACCCGGTCAAGAAACTCTGGGCTCATCGCGACCGTGTTACGCGCGCGATGACGACGGACGGAACATTTCGTGCTGCCGTCATTCACAACACCACGTCGGTGCGCACGGCGCAGGAACGTCATGGGCTCGACCCGATGGCCGCCATGGTGCTTGCTCGTACGATGACGGGCGCTTCGCTGATGGCTTCGTTCCTCAAGGGTGAGGAGCGCATGGTAGTGTCGCTCGAAGGCGACGGTCTGGTGCGCTCGGTCACTGCCGAGGCATTGCAGGTTGGAGAGGTGCGCGGCTATATCGTCCTGAATCGTAAGCCGGTCGAGGATCGTGCCACGCCCCTTGGCAAAGGACTGCTTCGTGTGCAGCGGGTGCTCTACGGCGAGTATGAGCCCGTAATGGGGATCGTTGAGCTCAGACGTGGCGACGTCACAAGTGACCTGGGGTATTACCTGACGCAGTCCGAGCAGATCCCGTCGGCCTTTGTCATTGACGTTGCCTTTGACGGTGAGACGATCCGTCAGAGCGTGGGACTTGTCGTGCAGGCAATGCCGGGCGCAAGAGCTGAGGACATCTTCAAGCTGTATGATGCCATTGACTATCTCGACCGTTTGAGTGAGTACGCCGACGCGGGGTACACGCCAAAGGACATCCTGCAGCAGATCATGCCAAGCGATATCGAGGTGGTGGCATCCTCACCCGTGGACTTCTTCTGTCGCTGCTCGCTTGATCGCTTCACCTCGGCCCTGATGACGCTCAACGTCGAAGAGATCGTGCAAATGCAGCAGGAAGGTCAGCGCGAACTTGTCTGTCAATACTGCTCGGCCAAGTACGAGCTTTCCGATAGCGACTTTGACCGGCTGATCAATCGCACATAAGCGACGTAATAGCGGCCACGTACACGATGTCGCTTGATGTACAGCCACGTGAAAGATCGCAATAGGGCCTGTGAAGTCCCTGCAGAATCGGCCCGAGTGCCGTGGCACCGCCGAGACGTTCCGTGATCTTGTAGGCGATGTTGCCGGCATTCAGATCGGGGAAGATCATCACGTTGGCCGTTCCGGCAAGGGGCGAATCAGGTGCTTTACGTTGCGCCACCACGGGCACAAATGCTGCATCGAACTGCAGCTCTCCGTCGGCCGTGATCTCCGGGTGAGCACCATGAAACAGATCGAAGGCCCGGCGCACGTGGTCAACGCGTTCATGCTGTGCGCTGCCTCTGGTGGAGAAGCTCAGAAAGGCAACACGTGGCTCCGACTGCACAATGCGCCGGTAGTTCTCGGCAGCCGAGAGGGCGATGTCGGCCAGCTGCGACGGTGTTGGCTCAGGCACGACGCCGCAGTCGGCATAGATCATTGAGCGTTCCGGCCAGAGCATCAGAAAGAAACTTGAGACCGTGGAGACATCGGCTCGCATACCTACCGTCCACAGCGCCGCACGCACGACGTCCGGCGTCGAAGACACGGAGCCAGCCAGCGCGCCGTGGGCCATGCCATGAGACACCAGTGTGCCGGCCACGTAGAGTGGATCG
>DNLG01000010.1:13731-15968 GCA_003488525.1 Bacteroidota bacterium
GTGGTGAGCTCTGCATGTTCATCGCAGCTCGTGACGGACACGTCCAGCCCCTGCAATGAGGCCTTCAGCTGCTCGGCCTCAACCGAGTTGGCCGCGACCACAACCGGATGGCAGACCTTGCGTTCAGCGCATGTGCGAACGGCTTCGACCACGCGCTCGTCATGCGCGTCGGCAAATGCAATGAGACGGCGGCTGCGCTGTGCCGAGCTGATCAGCGACTCAGGCGTCACCGAGGAATGCCCACCATTGACGTTGCAGGCGAGGTTACCGGCACACGCTGTAAGAGTGCGTCGGTGCTGTTGTTGTACACAAGGACAGCCCCCTGAGCGGTACTGACCTGACCGATGAGCTCGGCGCGGGCGTCGTTGAAGACGATAGAGGAAAACTTTTCGGTGAGCGTTGGTGAAACGCGATTACGCGTGCGCAGGCTCACACGGAACAGGCCGAACTGCGTCGAAACGAAGGCGATCTGTGTGGAAGTGACGGCAAGGCCTGTTGGCACAACCTGCAGAGCAGACCCTGAACGCGGAGTGATCTCAAGAGCCGCCGAGATGGTCCGCACGCTGGCATCGACAAACTGCACCGATGCGGCAGATGCGGGATTTGCGTCGACCTTGCCCGAACCGAGGTTTACGATGCAGAACAGCGAGCTATTGGGGTCTGATCCTACGTACCAGGGAACGGCGGCCGTCGGGATCACGCGCTCGACACTTCGTGTGCGTGAGTCGAGGATGGCAACGGCATTCGTGTCAGGCAACGTCACGCAGAACTGATTGCCGTTGGCGGCAATGTTCATGGGCCGGCTCGGCATGTCGATGCTGTGGGCCACGGAGTTCACGGTCAGGTCGAGTACGACAACGCTGCGCTGCGTGGGGATCGTCGCGTAGGCGGTAGTGGCGTTGGCGAAGGCAATTGACTGCGCGGGCGCGCTGCCAAGGTCGATCGTATCCAGAGCACGCACGGTGTCGGCATCAAAGACCACGATCCACGGCCGACGGCTGTGAAGCAGGTATATACGATCGCGGAACCTCTCCAGGGTGTGCTGTGACGAATCGGCTACGTCGGACCATGCAAGCACAGCACCGGCATCGGCAGGTATCGGCTGCACGAGGACTTCTCCACGCTGATTGCTCAGCACCAGTCGCCAGCGGTCATCAAAAGAGTTGATAAGGGGCTCGTCCGGACTGCATGCGGTGAGCAGTGCGCCGAGGAGCATGCAGAAAGCAAGATGTCGTAGGCTCATGGTAGCGAGGTGATAACGTCGGTGACAAGAGTTGTCAGGATGGGCTCGGCCATCGCAGCGGCTTCCAAGACGTGTTCCAGATGTACAGGTTGTAGTGCGTCGGGAAAACACTCGTCGGTGATGATGCTGATGCCGAGCACTTCCATGTGCATGTGACGGGCAACGATGCATTCGGGCACGGTACTCATGCCCACAACGTCGGCGCCGATCAGTCGAAGAAACCGATACTCGGCACGGGTTTCGAGATTCGGTCCCGTCACGGCCACGTACACTCCCCGGTGCACCTTTTGTGCCCGCTCAAGTGCACATCGTTCGGCGATCTCCAGCAATCGACGTGAGTATGGCTCACTCATGTCCGGGAAGCGCGGACCCAGACTCGGCTCGTTCGGTCCCACCAGCGGGTTGTCGCCCAGAAGGTTGATGTGATCATCGATCAGCATCAGGTCGCCCCGTCGGTAGAGCGGATTCAGACCACCACAGGCATTGGAGACGATCAGCACTGAAACGCCAAGGGCCTTCATGACGCGTACCGGGAAGGTGACCTGCTGCAGGGAATAGCCTTCGTACTGATGGAAGCGTCCCTGCATGACCACCACCTCATGCTGGCCAATACGTCCGAACACCAGACGTCCCGAATGCGACTCGACGGTACTGACCGGGAAGTTCGGTATGCTCTCGTAGGCGATCGTCGCATCGATCTCAATGCGCGAGACCAGCGCCCCAAGCCCCGTGCCAAGGATGATGCCGATGCGTGGGCTGGAGACGGTCGTACCGCGGATGGCCGTTACGGCCTGATCGATCTGTTCAAGAAGCTGACTCATGCTTGCCTTGCGTGGTCTTCGGTGACGGAACTGGTGCGAGGGGGCTGCCCGGGATACCACGGACGTTCCGGTGCATCCATGCAGGCGATAGAACACGCGCCGTTGAACTGACGTTCACACGGCTCACAGGCAAGATGCTGCAGATGGCATCGGTAGTTACGGCAGTCAACGTA
>DNLG01000010.1:16098-17670 GCA_003488525.1 Bacteroidota bacterium
AGTCCGTCCCACAGAGCCCCTTGCGTTGAGGGATCCTTGCCGTAGGTAACAATGCCCCCATCGAGCTGATAGACTTCCGTGAAGCCGTCGCGCAGCATGAAGGATGTGAGCTTCTCACAGCGGATGCCACCGGTGCAGTAGGTCAGGATCGGTTTGTTGCGCGCATCGGCAAGGTGCGTTCGTATCCATTCCGGAAACTCCCGAAAGGATGCCACATCCGGTCGGATAGCCCCGCGGAAATGACCGATGTCGTATTCGTAATCCGTGCGTCCGTCGAGAACGATCACGTCCTGTCGTTCAAGGAACTCCTTCCATTCGACAGGGGACAGGCGCTTGCCGGTGACTTCGTTGGGGTCAGACGGAAGATCGGCTCGAAAGGTCACGAGCTCTTTCTTGACGCGGACGAAGAGTTTTTCAAACGCGTGCTTGTCCGCTGCGTCCACCTTAAAGACCATCGAAGCAAAGCGCGGATCGGCGCTCATGTGCCGTTGATAGGCCGTGCATGACTCAACGGGTCCGGAAACGGTCCCGTTAAGTCCTTCCGGCGCAACGAGGATTCGCCCCTTTAGTCCGAGATCAGCGCAGAAGCGCCGATGCTCGTCGGCAAATGCCTCCGGGTCTTCGATGGGCACAAACTGATAGTACAGCAGGACGTTGTACACTATGGCATCTGGGCTGTCGTCGATTTTTTGCACGTGCAAATCTACGCCCCGACGGGCCAAAGCGTGACGATGGAGTTCGTAGATTTGCCACGCAGCATGAGAGGAAAAATGGGACTACCGACTGGCATGTCGATCATTCGCTGTGTGATGATCTTAATGTCCTGCGTGCTCGCCGCATCCGGCCTGCAGGCGCAGGATATTCTTATGCCGACGCTGCCGAGCGCTGTGATCGCCCGGCAATCGCACAGCTATCTCGATCAGGCACTTCTGCATCGCTCGCTTGAGCGTCTGCGCAGCTATGCCTCGGACTGGACGCGCACGGCATCGGCTGACCGGGTGTCTGTCGATAGGGCTGAGATCGACCGGCGCCGTGACAACCGACTCGGCGCAGCGCGTCGTCTTTCGGATTTCACCGAGCGGCGGGCCACCTCGCCCCTTGCCCCGGCGGCGATGCTTGAACGGGGCTTCATGGCTCTCGAAGATGGTGATCACCGCGGCGGCGCCCTGCTCTGTGAGCAGGCGGCAGCCCTGTGTGACGATGCGCTGCAGCGCACGGGAGATTCTCTCTACGTGCGAATCGGCCAGCTGGCTACCTTCTGGCAGGCCACCTCACTGGCGCACATGGGCGAGCTGGAACGTGCAATGACGGCGTATCAGAAGTCCACATCCGGCGAGGATGACCTTGCGGCACAGTCGCGCTTTGCCATCGGTCAGGTCTATGAGCAGAACAATCAGCAGGCCGAGGCCTTCTCGGCCTATGCCGATGTCTGGACGAAGCACCCCGGCCATGCACTTGCCGTTGCCGCTCGTGTGCGTCAGGCCGTGATCTCCCTCGGCAAGCGTCAGGCCGTGCGCTCGATCGACCTTCTTAACGGGATCGATTCGGCACTTGCCCGCGCGGCGGGTCAGA
>DNLG01000010.1:18030-20365 GCA_003488525.1 Bacteroidota bacterium
GGCGATGCTGACGATGGTTCCGATACCCGGCATCAGGCGCTGCTCTACCGGGCGCTGAGTCTGAAGCGCCTGGGGAAGACCTCCGAGGCAGAACGAGACTTTGCGGCTCTTGCCACATCAGGGGGCTACCCGTACAAGTCACAAGCACTGATCGAGGTTGGACAGGCACAGTATGAGCGTGCCGACTTTGACCGTGCCGTGAAGTCACTCGAGCGTGCCGAGCGCGAGGCGCAGGACGCCTCGACGCTGCTTCGCTCGCAGATACTGCTGAGCAGCTCGCTGATGCACCGGCAGCAATGGTCGCGCGCGGCCGTTGTCCTGGAGCGGGCAGAGAAGATCGCCGGCGAATCCAAAGAGGAACTCGTGCCGTTGCGCGCTCGCTATCTGGCCGACGCACGTCTGCACCGCGGCATCTGCTTTGTACAGGCCGGCACGGCGCGGCAGGCCATTGCAGCGCTGACGGATTTTCTGGGCAATCATCCCAATGATACGCGCCGTGACGAGGCCACGTTCTGGCTGGCCGAGGCGATGTACAAGGAAGATCTTCTCAAGAACGCGCAGGAGCTGTACGAAGAGGTTGTGCGCCGCTACACGGCAAGTTCCCGACGCGAAGAGGCGATGTACGGTCTGGCCTGGACGTACTTCCGCCGACGCGACTTTGACCGATCCTCGAAGGTATTCGGAGAGCTCCTGTCGACCTATCCAAAGTCTGCCTATGCCACAGAGGCCATGGTGCGGCGCGCCGACGGACTCTACATTGCCAAGCAGTTTTCGGCCGCCGCCGGTCAGTACGAACAGGCCGCACGGCGTGATGCCAGCTCCGACGAGGGCCAGTATGCTGCCTTTCAGGCAGGTCAGTCCTCGTACCGTGCCGGCGAACTGGCACGAGCCGTCGAGCTCATGCGGACCTTTGTGCAGCGCTACCCGAAGAGTCGTCTTGCCGACGATGCTCTGTACCTGATCGGCTGGGTGGCATTTCAGCAGCAGGATGATGCCGGGGCAGTGGTCGAGTTCGAGCGGCTTCTTCAGGCCTATCCCGACGGTGACCACGCCGTGCGTGCCCTTTACACAATCGGTGATGCTCGGTTCAATCTCGGAGAGATCGACGCCGCTATCGCAACCTATCGTGATGTGATGTCGCGCTTCCCATCACACCCTCTTGCCACGGAGGCCGCTCGCAGCCTCCAAGATGTGCTCGTCGGGCAGGGTCGCACTGAAGAGGCACTGGTCGTTCTTGACACACTCATTCGGGCGAATCCTCAATCCCTCGCAGCCGAGGAGTTTTCCTGGAAGAAGGCCGAGATCTTTTACTCCGGAAAGAATTATGCCAACGCTGCCGGTGAGCTTCAGGCCTATCTGAAATCGTACCCATCGGCGCAGCGCTCCGACGAGGCGATGTATCTGCTGGGAAAGACCTACCTGTCGATGAACGATCTCCCTCAGGCCATTGCGGCTTTTTCTTCGATCGGCCGACGCGATGCAAAGAGTCGATTCGTGGTGAATTCATCGATGGACCTTGCCGAGTACTACGCGCGTTCAGCAAACACGGCTGCGGCAGACTCCATCTACCGCTTGGTCTTTGCCGATGCTGCCGACACAACATCCGCATCACTGGCCGGGTATGAGCTTGCCGAACATGCACGCATGCGCGAGGACACCTCCGGAGCCTTGCTGATCTATCAGCAGACGGCCGATAGATTCTCATCAACCGAGTACGGGGCTCAGGCACGCTACAAGCTGGCTCAGCTGCATCGGCGTATGGGCCGACTCGACAGCGCGCGGTTTCATCTCAACCTGCTGGCGCAGCGTACTGATGCGCCACTTATCGTCGCTAACGTTCTTTATGATCTTGGATCTTCCTACGTCAGGGAGAGAAATCACGCCATGGCAGCAGCGTACTTCGAACGCGTGCGCGATGACTATGCAGGCATCGAAGACTGGTACACGCTCAGCATGCTCTCTCTTGGTGAATGCTACGAAGCACTTGGTCGCAAGCCCGAGGCTGCATCGACCTATCAGACCGTTCTGACGCTGAGGCCTGATGATGATTACGGCAAGACCGCTCAGGCTCGCCTGAAGAGACTCACCGGAGGTCGCCGATGAACCGCATTCCGATGATCCTTGCTCACGTGCTGGCGCTCTCTTTCGGAGCCATCCTCGTTACCGCTCAGACTCCGCCAGTTGCGCAGCCCAATGCGCCGCTGGAGCTGCCGGACTTCCTCGTCACGGGGAAGGCCGTCGTTGACGTAGCGGCAGGTGCGAAGAACCTTCCCACCAAGCCGCCCACATTCTCCCTGCAGGAGCTTGATTCACTCAACCCGACGGAAAAACTCCC
>DNLG01000010.1:20543-22020 GCA_003488525.1 Bacteroidota bacterium
CATGGTGCCGGGGTACGTCATCGCTGACCTTGGCGCATACCTCACACCCTCGGTTCTGGCCGGATACTCCACCCGGTCGGGTGGCTATACGCTCGACCTGGCAGGTGGTGTTGAGCACTCACAGGGATGGATCGACGGCGCGGGGTACACCACGGCGCAGGCGCGACTGAGCAGTTCATATGTGGCGCCGGAGAAGTTTCTCTTTTTCGGAAAGGGGCTGACCGAGACCGATCTGCGCGTGCGGCATCAGTCCTATACACTCTATGGCGACACCACTTCCATGCGCGATCGAAGCACGCTCGCGCTGAATGCCGCCGTAACTACCGAGGCCAAGATCGACAGCGTAGCCGTGATCGGCGCATTTGGCTGGTCGCGACTTGGACTCGACACCCCGAGCGCTGATTCACTTCCAGCAGAGGCGGCAACGGATAACGCACTAACGGCAAACATTTCACTGGCATGGCTCGGATCGCCGTTGCATTCGTCGGTGAACGTCGACATGCGCATGCAGTCTCTGAGCGGTTCTTCGTACTCGTTCTTCGAGGCCGGCTACGCGCTGCGATTGCGATCCGGTGCGTGGGCCGTTGCCGCTTCGGCAGCGCCGCAGTACGCCGTGGCTACCTCCGGTGAAGATCGGATCGGACTAGCCCTACGGGCCACGGCCGAGACGTCGCCGTGGACGCATTCGATCTTTCGCATGGAGCTTTCAAGCGGCATGCGAAGCTCATCCTTCGCAGCGCTGGCAAGGATCAACCCATACGTGCTGGACTCCGTCGTGGTCGATCACGCCTATGACCGCATTGCCGCGCTGGCCTCGTTGCACTACACGCCGAGTGTTTCGACGTCGCTGATGGGGTTGCTGGAGGTCCGCTCAACGGCCCGCGAACTGGTCTGGGAGGACGCCACCGATGGCAGGTTCCGTCCGACGTTCCGGTCGGTCACAGTGATCAGGGCCGGTCTCGAGGGAACGCTCGCGATTTCGCCTCGTGACATCCTCATGGGCGAGTTCAACGTAACGTCGGCCGTGACGGATTCTTCGCAGACGCAGACCTACGTACCTTCGGCTCAGGCCACCATAGCCTACGAGCGGCTGTGGACTCGAGACCTGCGTTCGACGCTGACGCTTGTGTATGTAGGGGAGCGATGGACGGACCTTGCCAACACGAAAACTGTGGATGCCTTCGTCGATCTGCGGGCCTCGGTGGTCTACTCCATTGATCAGGCCTTTGACGTGCAGCTTACCGGAGAGAACCTTGTCAACAGCAACGTAGTGCTCTGGAACAACTACCGCGGTCGGGGTATCTTTGTCAGCATTGGACTACTCTGGAAGTTCTGACCTATGGACACAAAAGATCCCGTGTGGGACGACGACGAAACCAGTACGCCGGAGGAAGGTTTCCGACATCAGGAACCTGCATCCATGCAGCCGGCAGACGCTTCACCTGAACCGCTGATGGAGCAGGTTGAGTCGACAACT
>DNLG01000010.1:22173-25745 GCA_003488525.1 Bacteroidota bacterium
CCGACTCCGGAACCGACTCCGGAATCAGCGAGCGTGGATATACCGCCCCCTCCGGGCGGGCGGATGCGTGTGGAACCCGTCAGCGGACTCAGCAACCCGGCGCCCGGCGGCGGACGCCGCGAACGTCTTGCCCGCGAGAGCAAGGAACGCAGTTCCACGTCGCTGGTGATCATTGCGCTCCTGTTGTTTGTCATCAGCGTCATCAGCATCTCGGTATACTTCTTCTCTCGTCCTGCCGCTGACGATGGCCTCTCTCAAACGGCGCCGGCCGAGCAGGCGGCCGAGCAGGCCACCGATGAGCAGCCGCAGGGTGCTACTGAGGAACGTTCGCCTGAGCCGCTGGCATCGGAAACGGCTGATGCTGCTTCGGCGGCCACGCAGCCGGCCCCCGACACGGTGCCTCCGGCGCCTGCCCCAGCGTCTGCAAGGCCGCAGCGGGTTGATGGCTCCACGGCAAAGAAGTCAATCAGTCAGCAGGCCGATAACCGCCGAAGCGTCGAAGAGACGACGCCACGTTCACAGTCGACACCACGTCCAAGTGCGCGTAAGCCCGAAGCTGCACCGCCATCTGCTCCATCGCTGAAGACCACGAAGTCGGCCGACGCGGCCGGCGCGCAATGGGTAGTGCAGGTGCATTCGAGTCAGTCGATCGACGATGCCGACGAGTGGCTTCAGAAGCTACAGACCCGCAACATCGCCGACGGACGCATCGAGCCTGTCACCCAGCGAGGTTCTGTCTGGTACCGTGTCCGCTTCGGCAGGTACCCTACGCGGCAGGAGGCAGAGCAGGCAGCGCTTGAGTTGGGCTACAGAAATGCATGGGTTGACCGGATTCGATGACACGACACGTCGATCAGCCGACGATCAGCATCCGCTTCAACTGGAGTCCGAATACCGTTCGTGGCTTCATTGGTGCGCTCCTTATCATGGGCATCATCCTCTCGTTTCTGACGTGCACACGCATTCAGCCCGATCCGATCGTACTGCCCAAGACCACCCCTGTGACGCTGCTGGTCCTTGGTAGCGGTGACGGCACCGGAATGCGCAAGGGTAATCTTACTGCGGAAGGGGCGGCGCAGCGTGGTGCGGAGTCCAAGGACCCGCTGGTGGACGCTCTCAAGAGTAGCGGAGGCAATGCCAAGTCTGCGTCTGATCCTGCGCAGGCAACAAGGTTCATTCCCACAGAGCAGGCCGGAAAGGGAGGAAAGCAGAACGACGAGTCCTCATCAGATCAGACCATCGGCACGGCCAAGGGCACAGATGATGGCGTCGGACTCGGCGAGCTTGGTGTGGGAAGGGGCAAGGGAGACGGCTATGGTGATATTGACTGGGGCGGCGGCGGAAACCGTACGGTGGTGACAAAGGTGATCCCGTCATTTCCTCCGGGAGTGCTTGACACCAAGATCAAGATCCGTTTTCGCGTTGCGCCCAACGGCGCGGTATCGATGGCGTGGCCGGAAAAGAAAGGCGGCAATCGCATGGTTGAGCAGGCTGCCATCAGCGCGCTCATGCGGTGGAGATTTAACCGGCTGACAACGCAGACGGAGATGGAGGGTGTAATCACGTTTCTTGTCAACTATCGATGATCTCCGCGCTCATTTCCCTCTACAGCACAGCCCCGGATGCCGTGCAACTTCTGATCATTCTGCTGGTGATCAGCCTTATTCTTTCGATCATCAAGAAGCTCGTTAAGATCGCACTGTTGGTCACCACGGCCATCGTGCTCATTTTTGTCATCCGCATGCTGATGCAATCGATGCCGTAGCCGGGCAGCGGATCCAACGAATCATTCCAACGAAGGACGTTTCATGGCGCATAAGGTCGCAGTCATTGGTACCGGGTACGTAGGTCTTGTCACCGGCGCCTGTCTTGCCGATGTCGGAAACGATGTACTCTGCATCGATGTCGATCCTGAAAAGATCGAACGCATGAAGCGCGGCGAAGTGCCGATCTATGAGCCCGGTCTCGACGTGGTGCTGCACCGCACGCTGCGAGAGGGTCGAATTCGATTCTCTCTCGATCTGAAGGTCGCCGTTCAGGACTGTGATTTCCTGATGTTCTGTCTTCCGACACCGCCGGGTAAGGACGGCCAGGCAGATCTGGAAATGGTGATCTCTGCGGCACACAGAGTGGCTGAGCTGCTCAACGAACTCGACATCAACGAGCCACGCATCGTGGTGAACAAGAGCACGGTGCCCGTGGGCACGGCAGCGCTCGTGCAGAGCATCTTTGACAGGGTAGCCCCGTCACGTAAGGTTCACGTTGTCAGTAATCCCGAGTTTCTCCGCGAAGGGTTCGCTGTTGAAGATTTCATGCGTCCTGATCGCATCGTGGTGGGGACCAGCAGCCCCCTTGCAGCAGACCTCATGGAGACTCTCTACCGTCCGTTTACGGATAGGGGCGCGACGTTGCTGATCTTCGACGAGAAGAGCTCCGAGGTAACAAAGTATGCGGCCAACTCCTTCCTGGCCACGAAGATCTCGTTCATGAACGATCTGTCGGAGTACTGCGAAGCTGTCGGCGCCGATATTGAAAACATTCGTGTCGGCATTGGTATCGATCCTCGTATCGGAGGTCGATTCCTGTATGCCGGCATCGGCTACGGCGGCAGCTGTTTTCCAAAGGACGTCAAAGCCATCATCCATGCGGCTTCCGAGGCCGGTACGCCCCTTGAGGTGATACAGGCCGCCAAGATCGTGAACGACCATCAGGTGCGGCGGTTCACTGGTCGTGTGGTGGCTCGCTTCGACGGAGACATGGCAGGGAAGCGCGTTGCCCTTTGGGGTCTGGCATTCAAGCCGGACACGGATGACGTGCGCGAGGCCCCCTCATTTGTGATCATCGACCGATTACTATCCGAAGGTGCCGAGGTCGTTGCCTTCGATCCGGAGGCCCGGGCAACCGCGCATAAAGTCGTCGGTGATCGTATCACGTATGCCGACGATGCCTATTCGGCGCTCGCCGGGGCCGATGTGCTGATCATTGCCACCGAGTGGCAGGAATTCCGCGACCCGGATTTTGCGCGCATGCGACAGATGCTTTCTTCGCCGATCATCTTTGACGGACGGAACATCTATGATCCGCAGGCCATGGGGAAAAGGGGCTTCGAGTACCACTCCGTCGGACGTGGTTCAGCCTATCCGGAAGCGTGATCAGCGTCGGGCGCGTCGAACCGGCAGCTTGCCGCGCAGAGATCTGAACGATCGCAGCTGACGTCGCGTGCGCCAGGCGCGCACGATCTTGAGCCAGAAGATCCTGAGCAGAAGAGCAAGTGACATGCGCTTGCCAATGGTCCCGGAATCAAGCATGTTTCTTAGCTGAGCACGCTCGAGTTCACTGATCGGCATGTCGTCGCTACTCGACGAAGGCTTGTTGAGAATGTGATCAAGCATCTTCTCGAGTTCTTCTGCCGCATCCTTGAAGCGCTGCGCATCGATCTTGTTGTAGCGCATCAGCAGCACCAGGTGATCGTACAGTACCGCCGCACGCTTGATGTCCTCTACCTGCCGTTCAGAGCGAAGCGCCTCAAGCAGCGCATCGGCCAGCTGCTCGAATTCGGCCACCTTTTCTTC
>DNLG01000069.1:0-435 GCA_003488525.1 Bacteroidota bacterium
AGTACCCAGTACCCAGTACCCAGCACTCTCTCTTTCGGGGATGTAACGGTCTCGACGGGGTGAAGCGTTTACGAAGATGCGCGCCGAGCTACGCTGGTGGAGCTCGTTAATACAACCGGCGAACAACAACTGGCGATAACTTCGGTTATCGCATGGCCGCCTAAGCTTAGGCCGCTATGCCATCGAACGGATGGGTGCCTGTTCCCCTCCGCCTCGGTGTTGCCCTCAAACAGGCTGGCGTGAAGTCGTGCACCAGGACCTAACGTAAGAAACCACTGATGCTGGCTGTAGCGGACCTGTCGATCGGTTACCGAAACAGCGAGACCCCGTAGATCGAAGACGCGCGTGGTAGGCTTCGATTCGTTCACTTCGGACCCGGGTTCGACTCCCGGCATCTCCACTTTGTCAGGTTTGGGGTGTGAGGTTTGGGGTGTG
>DNLG01000069.1:706-4997 GCA_003488525.1 Bacteroidota bacterium
ACCTCACACCTCACACCCCACACCTCACACCTCACACCCGATAATCTGCCGTAGCGCCGCATTAGCGATAGGCGCGTAGATTCCGATATGCGAATCTGTTTCCTCTGGCATCAGCATCAGCCGGATTACCGGCTTGACGGGCGGTTTGTTCTTCCGTGGGTTCGGTTGCACGCAACCAAGGACTACATCGATCTGCCGGCGATCCTGTCGGACTACTCCGTTCGGCATACGATCAACCTTGTGCCGTCGATGCTAGAGCAGCTGGATGCCTATGCAAGGGGCGTGCGTGATCCGCTGGAGGAGCTCGCGGCGACCGATGCAGCCAGCCTCACGCCGGAGCAGCAGCGGGAGATCGTTCAGTGGCTTCTGACGCTCCGCGATCCGATGATGGAGGGCTTGCCACGACTTCAGTCCATCGTACACCGAGTGCGCACGCATGAGCACGTCGATCTGAGTCGGCAGGAGTGGCGCGACGCGCTGGTGCTGTTTCATCTGGCGTGGTGCGGACCCGTGACGCGCCGCACGAGTGATCTCCTGCAGGAGTACATCCGGCAGGGGGCTGACTTTTCCGAGCAGCAGAAGGCAAACCTCATGCACCTGCTGAGGGAGATCGCCTCCACCGTTACCTCGAACATGATCCGGTTCGAATCGCAGGGACATGGCGAGGTGAGCCTTACGCCATATCACCATCCGATCCTTCCGCTGCTGATCGATACGGATTCCGCACGTGAGTCGATGCCACAGAGCGCGCTTCCGCAGCCGCCCTACAAAGCCCCATACCATGCCGGACGGCATGTTCGACGCGCCATTCAGGACTGGCAACGTCGAAGCGGACACCGCACGCAGGGCATGTGGCCAGCCGAAGGTGGCCTGTCGATGGCAGCACTGTCGGTGATGGCCGAGCATGGCATACGATGGACAGCGACAGATGAAAGTGTGCTGCGAGGCTCTTCCGATGGACTGTTTCTGCGAAGCGACGTGTATTTCCCGTACGAGGTCACCACGGCATCGGGCGCCATCACGGTCCTGTTCCGTGATCATGGGCTCAGCGATGCCATTGGCTTTGAATACGCCTCGTGGGATGCAACAAGTGCGGCGGCCGACTTTGTGCGTCGACTCGAAGAGCGGCGCCAGCTGATCATCCATGAGCAGGGAGCTTCGGCACTCGAACACGCCGTCGTGCCGATCATGCTCGACGGTGAGAATTGCTGGGAATTCTACCGGCACAATGGTGAGGATTTTCTTCGAGCGCTCATGCAGCGGCTCAGTACCGATGAGCGCTTTACCAGTGTCACCTGCGGGCAGGTCGCTGCCGCCGGACATGCGCGCCGGCTCGATCACCTGCGCGCCGGTTCGTGGATCAATGGTGACTTCGGAGTCTGGATCGGCTCGCCGACAAAGAATCTTGCCTGGTCTCTGCTTGAAACGGCACGGCAAACGCTGTCGCAGGCCGGCCTTGACGAAGAAACCGTCGCCGCCCGCATGGAAGTACTGGAGGCCTCCGACTGGTTCTGGTGGTACGATGAACGTCACCAGGCTCCGCATCGCGAGGAGTTTGACCGGATATTCCGCGCACGCTTGCGGCATGTGTTCGAGTCGTGTAAAACGGATGTCCCCGACGTGCTGCTGCGCCCCCTGACCGAGGCTGAACGGCACGACGCTCAGCGCCAGGCGGTGATCTTCGGGACGTCATCCATGCACCGTAGCGATGCGATCGTGCGCGACGTAGCAGTGGAAACCTCCGATGCATGGCAGCGCTTGCGGGTTCGCCTTGAGCGGCACCCTATGGGTCAGGAAGAACTGGTCATTCAGGCCATGGGCGACGATGGTCTGGAGCGCGCCTGCCTGGTAGCACAGGATGAAGTGCTCTGGAGATCACCCCTTCGCGATGAGAATACCGAGTGGATCGCACCCAACGAGCTGGCCATCTACGTGCACAGCAGCACTCGCTGGCAGCTGCACCTTACAGAGGAAGGTGATTCGGGAAAACGCCGGACCTCGCGCATTGAGCTGCGCACAGACGGACGCTCATACTAACACTAACACGTCAGGGGACGTAATAGACGTCGACGCGTCGGCTCTCGGGCGCATCGTCTGCAGCTGTACGTCCACTGATAACCTCGACGCCTCTGCCCTGCACATCAATGTTCCGGATCTCGCCGCCCGGAACAAGAATGGTTGCCTGCTCGGCAACCACGCGTGCACGTGTACGCGATATCTGCAGATTGGTCTGGCTTGTGCCGCTGGCATCGGCATAGCCCACCACACGAAGTCGCGAGAGTGCTCCCGTACCGAAGATGCGGCGGAGCGATTCCAGAGCGGCATGACCCTGAAGGGAAAGCGTCGTATCGCCCTTCTCAAAGGTGATGCTGCAAAGGGGCTTATCCAGCGCCACAACCTGCAAGGAGATCGACACCGCCGAATCGCTTGTGCCGACCTTTCCGTCGATCAATCGCCAGCGCGGGTTATCGGCAATGCCGAGGGTGGTTCTGGCATTCGGTGGAAGCATGAGCACGGCTCGGCCCGTGCGCTCGTCAACCGGCCAGCCACGCCGCGGCGCACATGCCGCGTCGGCGTCCGAAACCTCGGTGATGCGCAGCCCCCTGACAAGGGTGTCGCCGATGGCATCGCGGATGGTGAAGGTATTGCGCAGCATACGTGCAGGTTGCAGATCCGTCGGCAGCATGGCCGTGTAGATCCCCATGCGCTCGCTGGCGGGGTCCCACGAGGTAAAGTAAAGCTCCGATGCTCCGCAGCCGAGACTAACGGCTGTTTCATCTTCGGTCGTATTGATGCACGCGCCGAGGTTGATCGGATCACTCCAGCGGGTCCACGAGTCATCGAGTCGACGTGTGACGTACAGATCGGCCTTGCCGTGCCGGTCGTCCCGTCCGGCTGAGGAGAAGAACAGCGTTCGTCCGTCGCAGCAAAGCCACGGAGCCCCATCGAAGGCCGCCGTGTTGAGATTGTCGGCCAGCGGCACAGGCTCGGAAACCTTGCCGCAGGCATCGTAGGTGATACGATACAGATCGAGATCCCCCTTGCCGGTCGGACGTTCAATGGCAACGATGAACACCGAAGCATCATCATTGCAGGTTGCGTAGAAGTTCCGTCCGAGATTGGCGATGATGACCTGGTGGGAGAGAAACGGACCCTCTGCCGTTGTTCGCTCTGCCACTACGAGGGACATGCCCGTTGAGCCGGCCACGAAGCGACCTGCCAGCAGCGCACGCAGATTGTCGGCGCTGAAACCAAAGACCACATCCGCCTCGGTTCGACGTCCCGTCTTGGGATCGATCACGTCAATGTCGGCCAGCACGGGATTCTCCCACGTTCCGGCGCGCCGCCGCGATACCCACACCTGATCGGCATCGGAACTGCCGCCATCGGGATTATCGGGATGGAACTTCCGGTCGAAGTACATCTCTCCGGCCGGACCGGGAACAGGGAGCGTTGACGGCTGGTACTTGTTGATGACATCGCCAAGGCGCGTCTTGTTGCAGGAGGTATCCGGCTGACTCAGGGCCGCGACGCATGGCGCCAGCAGCATGATCGCTGTCAACAGCACACCGTCTTTCCACTCGACGATGACGCCTTTGATCACCTCCCACGAGTAGCCGCGATACTGAAGAAAGCGCACCAGTTTGTCCTCCGTTACACGATCGTCTTCGGACGTGAGCATGCGCAGTTTCTTGCGGGCCACCGAACGCGCTGCCTCATGCGCGTCTTGTGGCGCTGTCTCCGAAGCCATTGCCGACTCAACGACGGATTCAGAAAGCCCCTTACCAAGGAGCGTGCGACGCATCATGACCGGGGAAAGGGGCTTGCGGCTCTTGGAGGCCTCAATGAAGCGGCGTGCATACCCCTCGTCATCGATGAGTCGGAACTCACCGAGCCACGACAGAACGGCGGCCGACTCTTCCTCGGTGGCTTCCGCCTTGTCGAGAAACCGTCGCACATCGCGCTCCGTCCGGGGCTTGTACGTCGCATACCGGTATGCCTTCTGTTTCAGCACCATGCGCCGGTCTTCGGCGCGCAGACGCCGCTCGAGCTCGGCCGACATCTCGAGTCCTTTGCGAAGCCCCAGTGAAAGGGCAACATCAATAGGGCAGGCGGCAAGGAAGACGTCGTCGACAAACACCGAGCAGCGCCCGGCATTTTTCACATTCCGGCGGACGGACGTGATCACGCCCATCGGTTACTTCTTGCCGTTGGAAGCAGATGCGGTGTCGGGAAGCTTCAGCGCCTGGCGCACAGCCGCATCGAGCGCATTGTAGAGCGGCGTGTTCTC
>DNLG01000069.1:5238-5439 GCA_003488525.1 Bacteroidota bacterium
ATCATGTCGCCCAGGCGCGAGATGCCCTCGTTGTACATGATGTCAAATTCGGCTTCGCGGAACGGCGGAGCGACCTTGTTCTTGACGACCTTGGCACGCACGCGGTTGCCCACGATGTCCTGACCGTCCTTGATCACATCCTTGCGGCGCACGTCAATGCGCAGCGACGCGTAGTACTTCAGGGCGTTACCGCCGGTGGTG
>DNLG01000056.1:0-1649 GCA_003488525.1 Bacteroidota bacterium
CCATTGGTGCCGGTAATGGCAATGATCGGATTAGTGAGCTGACGGCTGGCATACTCGAGTTCGCCGATGAGTTCAATGCCCCGGCGCTCGGCTTCAACACGAACGGCATGCGAAGGCGGTACGCCGGGTGAGACAACGATCAGGTCTGCATCATAGACCCGGTCGGTATGTCCACCAAACTCGCATGCGATGGCGTGCTGGCCAAGTCTGGCATGCGCGTCCGAGGCGGCTTCGGCGGACTTGGCTTCGCTGACGAATACGTCGTGACCCTTGCGGTGGGCCAGTTCTGCGGCGGCAATGCCGCTAAGCGCGGCACCGATAACGGAGATCTTCATGGCCACAAAAATACGTCCGCGATGCGGCCTAGTGCGTTCGCTCCATCAGCGACGAGGCAAGGTCATGCAGACGATCCCTCGAAGCGCTGGTTGGCAGACTGAGAAGTGCCTCATAGGCACTGTGCGTGTATCGTTCAACGATCGATGTGGCGGCGTCCATCACACCATGGCGGTCGAGCATGACGATCACTTCATCGACGTGTTCGGCCGTAAGGGGCCGGCCAGCTCTGAACATCGCCGCGATCTGACGATCACGCTCACTGGAATGCGGAGCGTTCTCTACGCGGTCACAGCACTCAAGCATCAGCCATGTGCGCTTGCCCTCGATAATGTCTCCGCCGCGTGCCTTGCCAAACTTCTCCGAACCATACACATCGAGAATATCATCCTGCATCTGAAAGGCCAGCCCGATCTCACGCGCAAAACGCTGCAGCGCATCCCTCTGGTCGGGGTCCGACCCTCCGATACTTGCCCCGATGGCCACTGACGTTTCGAGAAGGCGCGCCGTTTTGCGCTCGATCATCATG
Source organism: Bacteroidota bacterium (assembly GCA_003488525.1). Lineage (GTDB taxonomy): Bacteria > Bacteroidota > Ignavibacteria > Kapaibacteriales > Kapaibacteriaceae > UBA10438. Next base: position 863 of record DNLG01000056.1, read on the forward strand.
AAGTACTCGTCGGCCTTGACATCCGAGCGAAGCATGAATTCCATGTCGAGTGCCTGTCCGTCGCAGACATCAATCAGTCCCGTCGAGAACGCATCTACGACGTCAAGCGGACGCGGCGCATGCTCGGCGCTGCGGAGCAGAAGACGCATGGCCATGCCCATCATCACGTCGCCCGAGAGAATCGCCGTGTTGGTGTTCCACTTGCGGTGCACCGTATCACGTCCACGACGCTTCATCGAGCTGTCCATGATGTCATCATGCACCAGTGTAAAGGTGTGCAGGAGCTCGATCGCGATCGATGCCGGCACGGCATGCTCTGCCCTTCCACCAACGGCCTCGCAGGCCAGCAGCGTCAGCACGGGGCGGACGCGCTTGCCCCCTGCCTCAAAGAGGTAGTGCACCGGATCATACAGGCAGTGCGGCTCTCGGAACTCGTCCAGCGCCTGCACAAGAGCGGTTTCGATCATCGCCCGGTAGGGGGCTAGCGTATCGGTATGGGAATCATGAAGAGACATAGGCGGCCATTACGGTGAAACCTGGAGGACGGGTGCAGAACGCAGCGACGCGATATCGGTGCTGCCGGTTAGAAACATCCACTGACGAAGAGTGGTTTCCCATGACGAGAGAAGGTTAACAATGCCATCGACGCCGCCCAGAGTCTGTGCCTGCAGCACGGGGCGGGCAGCTCCGACGATGTTGGCTCCGAGTCCGATACAGAGCGCTACCTCGGTGCCGGATGCAATACCGCCGGAGGCGATCAGCGTCGACATCCGGTCACGGCTCTGCA
>DNLG01000056.1:1890-8053 GCA_003488525.1 Bacteroidota bacterium
GCGACGTCGACATGCTCCACGCCGACCGAGCTGAGCCGGTCCACGACGCGTCGTGAAAGTCCGGCGCCGACCTCTTTGACGATGATGGCAACGGGGCTCGTGCGCACAAGATGCTCAATGGTCTGAAGCACTCCGCGAAACTCGGGTTCGCCCTCGGGCTGCGCAAGTTCCTGAAGTGGGTTCAGGTGAACGGCCAGCGCCGCAGCACCCGTCATCTCGAGCGCACGACCCACCATGGTATCGAGCTGACCCATCCGCAGCCAGCGCGCAGCCTGCACCGCGCCGATGTTGGCAACGATGGGCACCGAATCGGCAAAGGGGCGAACGCAGCGGAACGAGGAGGCCAGCGATGGGTCTTCCAGCGCCGCGCGCATCGATCCCACGCCCATGGCTACTCCCAATGCGGCACAGGCCTCGGCGAGTTCAGTGTTGATCTTTTCGGCTTCCGGATAGCCCCCTGTCATACCGGTGATGAGCAAGGGAAGGCGAAGCGTGCGCCCCACGAACAAAGCGGAAGTGTCGACGTCGGCCAGGTCGATCTCCGGAAGTGCATTGTATTCGAAGGCATAACGCTCCAAACCGTTGGTCTTGGAGCGAAAGGATACGTCGGCGCCTATGGCAAGTTCGACGTGTGAACGCTTACGACTGGTGATCGACATCACCACAAGTTACAATCATGTTGCCCGTGCCAGAAAGGTATTGCCCGGAAGTCGTGTGATACGTCCCTCCAGCTCGAGGTCGAGCAGACGTCGCATGGTCTCGCTTGCCGAGCAGTTCCAGTGCATGGCGATCTCATCCAGATGCCGTGGCGTTCCGGTATCGAGGCCGTCGATACTCTCGAACACCTGCCGCTGCATTGACCGCTCGGGAAGCTCCCTAAGGTCATCGGCACACGTGAGCATTCGTGCAACTCCGTCGGCGATCAGGGCATTGCACCCCTCGCTACGCGTCGATGTGATGGGTCCGGGCACGGCATAGAGCGGACGCTGCTGCTGCCGCGCAAACTCGGCCGTGATGAGGGCCCCTCCGCGACGTTTGCTTTCGACAACGACGACGGCGTCGCTCATACCGGAGATGATCCGATTACGTGCCGGGAATGCCGGTGGCAGTGCGGCTACTCCGCACGGGTGTTCGCTGACGATGCAGCCGCCCCCTTCGACGATCCTGTCGGCCATACGCTGCGCTACGATCGGCGTTATACGATCGATGCCGCTGGCGATCACGGCCACCGTCGTGCCGCGCATGCGCACGGTACTCTCGTGTGCTACCGTGTCGATTCCGTGGGCAAGCCCACTGATGATCACCGCGCCGCGCTGCGTCCATGATTCCACGAGCACCTCCGTGACCGGCTTGCCGTAGTGGATCGTGCACGACCGCGTGCCGACGATGGCCAGCATGGGATGTGCGGGTTCCGGAAGTGATCCGCGGACGAAGAGCACGGCAGGGGGCGAGGCAATGCCAAGCAGACGCGACGGATACCGCGGGTCATGCCACGCAAGCACGGACACACCGAGCTGCGTGCAACGTTCGATCTGCTCGGCAGCTCTCTGCGGCAGGTCCATCGGGTGACGTCCAAGGCGCTGAAGTGCATCATCAAGGTCTTGGCAATCACGGCACAGCTGCCGGATATCATCGTTGTGAAGGCGGGCGATCAGTCGCAGGGCGACGATCTCGTGCTGGTCGAGCATGCGGACTCCATGATGGGGTTTGCGTCATCATGGGTCTACGTGCCGGCATGCCCCCTGCACGTGACATGCCGGTGGGAGATCAGCGTGAGCAGAGGGCTCTGGCGATGTCGAAACGGACCGAAGAGCGCATGTCTTCCGGGAATGGCACGAGCATCGGCGGAAGGTGCTCGTCGATGAGCTCCACATAGGAGCGCAGCTGCGGCAGCAACTCAGCAATCAATATCGCATCAGAGGGGATCTCCATAGCCCGAACGCCAAGCCTCAGGAACAGACCGATGCATTCGGCCTCCTCGGACGTTGACGTGTCGATCACAAGTTCGTCGCGTGAGCTCATCGCAACGCGCACCTGCCAGCCGAACATGGTGGCCGATACGGTCACATCCTGAGCGGGCGCATCGAGCACGATCTCGCGTCGGTTCTTCTCGGGTAGCTGATCGATCCGCGGCCAGTACCAGGAGCGAAGGGGCTTGATGCGCAGGCGCCGCTCAAGCTCATACAGCAGAGCGTTGGCCGTGTGCCTGATATTGGAGGCGCGCGACCACCATGAGTAGGCGAAACGATACACCCAGCGCTGCTCTTCCTCCGACAGACCAAGCAGCTCGGTCATGATAAACGCGTCGAGCTTGCGACGGTCTCTCAGGACCGTCTCCGGCCGAATGCTGTCGTAGGACAGCGCGCCGAACTCATCAGCCAGCGTGCTGACGCGCCGACGCGTCAGACCCGTGAATGCCTGCGGATCAATGCGCTCAAGGATCTCGTCGCTGGCGATCGGAAACTCCTGCGCATCACGCACCGTGATGCTCTGCACATGCGCATCCTGGCGCATCAGCTCGCTGAGAAAGAGTCCGATCGTGGAATTCATCCACAGCGCGATGCGCTCGGCCATGCGCGGCTGCGTCAGGCTGATGCAAACGAAGGCATCGGCGGCGTACGCACTCACTGAGTTGAGGGCTACCACCCAGCGCTGTGCCTGCTGTTTTGGCACCACCAGATGCGGCGCTTCAGGGGGCGGAATATGCCACCAGTGCGAGGGATGGCGCACCGAAGCACGCAGATGCACGCCGTCGCGTTCTGCGCGCTCGATGCGCGTGAGCACATTACTGCCGTGCATCTGCGTGCGGTCCTTTGGCAAGCACAAAAGACGCCGGTCCGCATGGGGAAGACCAAGCATCGATTCGATCTCATCCGCCGAGGTCAACAGAAGATTGTCCACAAGGCTTCCGTCATCGGTAACGCGCTGCCAGTAGATGTTCTCGATATCTTCCGAGGCGATCTGCTGCGTATCGGGGGCGAACACATCATTCGCGCCGGTGCGCAAGCCCCCTGACACATCGGCCAGCTGACGCAGAGGCCGCACGTGCGGAAGCGTCTTGCTGATGATCGAGCTCAAAACGTCGGGCGGAACGAGAAAGTCTTCCCAGACGGTATGCCGACGAAGAAACTCCTGCGGGATCATGCGCACAACGGCCTCATCGTTAAGCTTGCCCTGACGTGATGCGTCGAGATAGGCCACAAAGGTGTCGAGCGCCCGCAGACGGTGCTGCTCGAGGTCGCGCGAGGCCTTTGACGACGGGAAGAATGCAGCGATCGGACGTCGGAGGTACACGCAGCGGGCCGCATGGGCCGCCTCGACCTGTGGCACGTGTCGGGCCACGATGAAACACACGCCCGTGTCGGGCTCGGCCAGCGCCTCGGCGTCACTTACAACCAGCCATTCAATGGCAAAACGTGCTGCCAGCGTCGAGCGTACGGCGTCGTAGCGCTCGTCATGCAGTGCCGAGATCGGCAGAAACAGCACGACCGTTGCATCGGCGTCAAGAGGCAGCCGCTCAAGCAGCAACCGCAGACGATGACGTTCCCGAACGTCGGTCGACGTGACCACGACGGTGCTCCAGGGACTGCGCACAAAGCGCGTCTCGCGCAGGATCTGTACGTCAGCGTCAACGCCAAGACGTCCGCTTGAACGCAGGACAATGGCCCGTTCGTCTTCTGCCGTGCGTGCATACACACGAGCCTCGCCGGAGGCATCGTTTGACATGAGAAGGTAGCGCACGCTTGCCAGACCCTGGGTCTGCCCGATCTCCAGCAGTCGACGTCGCTCGCCGGATGAGGCAACGGACGGACCGCGTGTGTGCGAGGCCATTCGCAGGGCAAGATCGAGCGCATCGATCGTTGGCACAGAAGAACGGGCAATACGCGCACAACGCTGCAGCACGGCATCAACAGCGCGATGAAGTTCGTGGTCTGACAGACGCTCCGGATCGAAGCGATGCAGAAAGTCGATAAGGTCCGACAGCGTCATGCGGAAGACGCCTTCACGTCCGGCGACGATCGAGATGTCGTCCACCCGCTCAGGAAGCATCGTATGACCGCGTCGTCGTGCCTGACGGAAGAACGCGCCGACAAGGTCGGTCATCAGTTCAGCGCTGCCGAGTCCGTAGGGCAGCGACAGCTGGTCGAGATTCTCCCGGTCACGCACGTGCATGAGCACATAGGCAAGAATGCTGGTGCCGAGCCGCAATGCCGCATCGCGCTGTTCGGGGCCACTTTCGCAGCATTGCACGAGGTCATCAAACAGCGTCAGCACGCGCTCGCTGAAGAAGGCCGATGAGTCGGTGACGCGCTGCTCGGGCGAAAGGGCCGAGTCGATGTCAAGCCAGTGAATGGCCTGACGCAGTGCCGAGGTGATGCCGATCTGCATCCCGGATGCCTCTGCATCGATGACCGTGCGCACGTCCGATGCATTCTGCCAGCCAACGGTCTGCTGCTCATCGGGCAGACGCTTCAGCACTGCTTCGGTGCGGTAGCTGACCACGCGACGGAAATTTGTCAGGATGAAGTAGGGGGCCTGCAGGCGCGTTGCCACGGCCCGAAGCCGATCGCGCGGTACCTCGTCGAAGGGACTTTCCGAGGGCGGGATCGCATCGACCACCGCAACGGCACGCTGCGTGCCGGCTTCGCGCAGAACGCGGAAGGAGCCCTCGACGCTGGTGAACTCTTCGATCACATGACGTGAAGCATCGGAACCAACAGTAGCCTGCAGGCACTTGGCCAGAACGCTGCGCGCATGGGCGATGCCGTTCGTGGTCATGCCGTTACACGCCGATGAGCGAGGTGATCGAATCAATCAGCCCCCTGACCTCCTCTTGCGAGGGGGCTTCGGCGATAACCCGCATGATGGGTTCCGTGTTCGACGCACGAACGTGTGCCCACGAGTCAGACCATTGCAGGTAGATCCCATCATCGGTCGCGCCGACGTGGTCGGCAAAGCGCTCGAGGATCAGTCCGCGGATGCGCTGCATGTCCTGCCGTGATGCCAGATCGAACTTGGTCTTGACCATCACGCGCACCGGCATTTCGGCGCAAAGCTCGTCGAGATGTCTGCCCGTGCGCCGCATCAGCGCGCAGATCAGAGCCAGTCCAACAATACTGTCACGCCCGGCATGGCAGGCAGGGTAGATCACGCCGCCGCTTCCTTCGCCGCCGACAACGGCAGCGATGCGCTGCATGTGTCGCACAACGTTGATCTCGCCGACCGGTGCACGCTCTACCGGCTGACCATACATGCCGGCCACATCGTCGACCATCTTTGATGTCGAGTAGTTGACAACTACCGGACCGAGATGACCGCTGGCAAGCACAGCACGCGCTGCCAGAGCCACGGTGCGCTCCTCGCCGATCGCCGCTCCATGGCGGTCGAACAGCACAAGCCGGTCCGCATCAGGGTCGACCGCTACACCAAAGGCCGCCTGGTGTTCAACGACCGCACGCCCAAGGTCGCCAAGATTCTCGGTAAGGGGCTCGGGGGCATGCGGAAACACTCCCGACCCGTCGGCATAGAGGGGAATTGGACGGTATCCCAGACGCTCGAGCAGCATCGGAACGATGAACGATCCCGAGCAGTTGACCGCATCCACCACGACCGGCTGTCCCGATCCAGGGGGCAGGGCAGACACCGCATCAAGACGCAGTACGTGCTCAACGTGCTGCTCAATGGCATCCGTTACGAGCTCCAGCGACCCCGACTGCTGATCTGCACGCAGTCCGCCGGCTCCTGCATCGACGGCATCCCAAAGCCGCTGATTGCCGTCGGCATCAAGGAAGACGCCGCCCGCATCCAAGAACTTCAGCCCGTTCCACGGCGCCGGATTATGCGATGCGGTGATGGCAATCCCACCCACCGCATCCGAGTGCTCCGTCATCAACTGCACCGTCGGCGTGGGCACCATCCCCAGCTGCCGTACCGCGCGCCCGCATGCCCGTAGCGCACCAACAAGCACCTGCTCCATCCACACCCCGCTCGGACGTCCGTCGCGTCCAACCACGATCGGTCCCTCCGGCAGAATCGAGCTGAAGGCCACAGCATAGCGTGCCACAACCTCAGGCGTCAGATCCTCACCCAGCGTTGCACGAAGTCCGGAAATGGAGCGAATGAACATGCTCAAAGATACCAATGACGGATGACCGATGACCGA
>DNLG01000056.1:8395-8542 GCA_003488525.1 Bacteroidota bacterium
GTGTGCACGAAGAAGAAAAAGACACAATACATGGGGATCATCGTGAAAGAAGCTGATGTCATATACGGAGAACATCCGCCGGGCTCGCTGCAGCGGCTTTCTGTGGATTTCTCACGAGCAGTGCGCTGCTGGGCGCTCGTTCGATTC
>DNLG01000056.1:8713-9005 GCA_003488525.1 Bacteroidota bacterium
GCAGTATCTCAGTTGTACCGAGCAGGCACGTCCGTTGGTGCCAACGTCCGTGAAGCACAGTATGCCGAATCAAAAAAGGACTTTATTCACAAGCTAAAGATCGCTGAAAAAGAGCTCGGCGAGTTTTTCTTCTGGTTCGGGCTCATAAAATCAGATCAGAGCGAGGCTGAAGATGAGGCCACCAAATCTATGATTGAAACTGCAGGGCAGGTCCGGAGATTACTCATCGCAATCATCGTCAAAGCAAAGCAGAACATCAACAATCCCACCAAGTAGTTGGTCATCGGTCATC
>DNLG01000056.1:9340-10842 GCA_003488525.1 Bacteroidota bacterium
TCGGTCATCGGTCATCCGTCATCACCTTTTCTATCTCCTCTGCTTTTCGGGGCAGGGCGCCGGACATATTCACCGGCCCCTGTTCGGTGATAAGGATATCGTCTTCGATACGTACCCCGATGTTCCACCAGCGTCTGTCGCAGGGGGAGCCGGCGGGGATGTAGACGCCGGGTTCGACGGTGATGATGCTGTTGGGTTTGAGCGGACCGCCGGTACCGGGATCGTGAACGTCGAGTCCGAGGTAGTGCGAGGTTCCGTGCATGAAGTAGCTTCGGGCATCTTCCGCCTTTTCGATGATGCCGAGTTCGAGAAGTCGTCGCTGCACGACGGCCATGGCGGCGGTGTGAGGGGCACGGAAGGGACGTCCGGCTACAGAGGCGGCAATGCCCGAGTCCTGAGCTTCGAGGACCACATCGTAGATGATGCGTTGCTCCTTGGTGAACTTGCCGGTCAGCGGAATCGTGCGCGTGATGTCGGCCGTGTAGCCGTGATACTCGGCTCCGCAGTCGGCCAGCACCAGATCATTCATCGCCGTCTTGCGTCGGTTAGTGGTGTAGTGCAGAATACAGGCGTTGTAGTTCGAGCCAACGATCGAGGCGTAGCCAACGTCCTGCGATCCGAGACGCTTGAAGGTATACTCCATGAGCGCTTCCAGCTCGTACTCCTTCATACCCGGGCGAGCCCCCTTCATCATGGCGCGATGACCTTCAATGCTGATGTCGATGGCCTTTTGCATCAGTCGAAGCTCGCACGTGTCTTTCACCTCACGCATGGCGCGCAGATGATTGATCGGTGTCCTGAGCACGCACGACGGGTTCACCTCCTTAAGCCATCGCTTTATCTCTCCCTCGGCATAGATGTTCTTGCCGGCAAGGGGCACGGTGAGCGAACGCGTCGGCAACGTCGAAACAAACAACGTGTCGGTGCGCCGTAGCAGGCTGTCCATTACTGACCGCATGTCCTTTGCCGTGATGGCCGTGTCCACCCCAAGGTGCTCCATGGCCTCCTGCGGACCCATCGCCACGCCCTGCCAGACCTCTTCATCGGGCTTGCGCTCCGGAATGAAAAGGATCTCATTGAACACCCGACCATTGATCGCAAAACCATCCTTCAGAAGAACAAGCACCGATCCCGGACGCGGCGAGCCGCACATGTAGAGCATATCCGAGCTCTGCCGATACTCGTAGTCAACATCGTTCTGCCGGTTCCGCACATCAGCCGACAGGATCACCACCGTCGTCCTGGCCGACATCATCTCCCGCAATCGGTCCCTACGCTCGCGATACACCCGCGGGGCCGGCAGGTCGGTGTCGAATACTTCATACGGAAAGGTCTGCGCACATGCGATGTAGGAGCACAGCACAACCTTGATAACGATAAGGGGCAGAGAGCGCCATAGGGGAGAAGTCATGTACAAATGTAGGTTTCAGGTTTCAGGTTTCAGGTTTTAGGTTTTAGGTTTCAGGTTGAACTCCGCTTCGGTTTCCCTCGCGCGAAGCGCG
>DNLG01000145.1:0-330 GCA_003488525.1 Bacteroidota bacterium
TCACACCCCAAACCCCACACCTCACACCTCACCCCTCACACCCCAAACCTCAAACCTGATGGACCTTCTCGGATCAAAACCCACGCGATTTGGCTTTGGTGACGGACTCGTCGATCTCGGCGAGCGCCACAGCAATGTTGTTGTACTCGGAGGCGATATCACTGGATCGGTGATGACCTCGCTGTTCAAAGAGAAGTTTCCAGATCGGTTCTTTTCGATCGGCATCGCCGAACAGAATGCGACAACGATCGCGGCAGGTCTCGCACTCAGTGGCAAGATCCCGTTCTTCGCTTCGTACGGGGCTTTCTGTGCGCTGCGCAATGCTGATCA
>DNLG01000145.1:632-6640 GCA_003488525.1 Bacteroidota bacterium
AGCCCGCAAGGCCACTGTGGCCATGGGCGAAATGATTGGGCCGGCCTATATCCGCTTTGGCCGTTCACCCGTACCAATGTTTACGACAGAAGAGTCGCCATTCGAGCTTGGCAAGGCCAATGTCCTCATGGATGGCACCGATGTTGCGCTCATCGCCAACGGTGCGCTGGTGTGGGAAAGTATTCTTGCCGCCAAGGAGCTTGCCAAGAAGGGCATCTCAGCCCGGGTCATTAACGTACACACCGTCAAGCCATTTGACTTTGCCACGGTCACGCAGGCCGCTCGTGAGTGCGGCTGTATCGTAACGGCTGAGGAACATCAGGTTCACGCCGGACTCGGTGGCGCCGTTGCCGAATGCACAGCAAAGAATGCTCCGGTGCCGATCGAGTTTGTCGGTGTAAAGGACTCCTTCGGTGGCTCTGGTGATCCCGAAGAGCTGATGGTGAATTTTGGTCTCACCTGGCGCGAGATCTATGCTTCTGCGCTTGTGGCGATGGAACGTCGCGATAAGGGGAGCTCTGGTGTGCGCGCTATTCGCGACGTTGCCACATATCGGGACTGAGGTGGCCCTGGCCACTGTCTGGTCCTGAAGCAGGTAATCGAATCATGACCCCGACGATTGACATCACGGATCCCGTGCTGTTGCGCATCGCCCTGCTCGCGCGCGAACGCAACGTTCGTGCCTACGTTGTGGGCGGCTATGTGCGTGACGCGGTCATGGGGCGCGCGCGAACCGACATCGATATCTGCGTTGAAGGTGACGCACTTGCCTTTGCTCGGGCTGTTGCCGATCTGTTCCGCTCAAAGACTGTCGAGTATGAGCGATTCCGCACGGCGCTTGTTCCCGTGGGCGACCATCATCTTGAGTTCGTTGGTACACGGCGCGAGGAATACCGTTCAAATTCAAGAAAGCCCATTGTTGTCGAGGGGACGTTTGAGGATGATCTGCGGCGCCGAGACTTCACCGTCAATGCGCTGGCTGCAGATCTCCACCCCGATCGTCTGGGAGCTGTGGTCGACCTCTTTCAGGGGACCGAAGACATCGAGCGTAAGCTGCTTCGGACGCCGCTCGACCCCGTTGTGACGATGAGTGACGACCCGCTCCGCATGATGCGTGCTGCCCGCTTTGCTGCACAACTGGGATTTGATCTCGATACGGCACTCGTCTCGGCGATTACCTCAATGGCTGACAGGATCACGATCATTTCGCAGGAACGCGTCACGGACGAGTTCCTGAAGATCCTTGCTGCGCCGCGTCCGAGTGTGGGCTTGAAGATCCTGCAATACACCGGGCTGATGAAGCACATTTTCCCGGAGGTGGCGAACCTGGCCGGGACGGAGCTTGTGGTTGCCGGTTCGAGAGAGTACGGACATAAAGACGTGTTCCTGCACACGCTGCAAGTGGTCGATAACGTGGCGCAGATGTCGTCAAATTTGTGGTTGCGATTTGCCACGCTGATGCATGACATTGCCAAGCCCCGTACCAAGAAGTTTATTGAAGGTACAGGGTGGACCTTTCATGGACATGAAGAGATCGGAGCGCGGTGGCAGCAGAAAATCTTTCGCCGCATGAAGTTGCCGATGCAGCACCTCGACTATGTCGAGTCGCTCGTGCGGTTGCATCAGCGCCCTATGAAGCTTGTTGATGAGGGGGTGACCGATTCGGCGATACGACGTCTGGCCGTTCAGGCCGGAGACGGTATTGCCGATCTCTTTACGCTCTGCCGCGCCGACATCACAACACGCAACCCGTCCCGGGCGCAGAAGTATCTCAAGAACTACGACATCGTCGAGCAGAAGCTCGTCGATGTGCTGGAGCGCGATCGTCTGCGCTCATTCCAAAGTCCGGTGCGCGGCGAAGAGATCATGGCCGCGACCGGTCTGGGGCCGTCACGTGAAGTGGGCTACATCAAGTGGATGATTGAAGAGGCGATCCTCGACGGCATCATTCCGAATGAGGAGGATGCGGCGCGCGAGTATATGCTGCTGAACCTTGACAAATGGAAGCTCGAGGGACGGACGGCACATTTTGCACGAAGGGGCTCGCTGTGAGCCGTGGGGAGGCTGTATGATCATACCGTACGCTGACATCGTTCCGACGATCCACGAGTCGGTCTTTATCGCCGATGGAGCGGTGATCCTTGGCGATGTGCATATCGGCAAGGATTCGTCTGTCTGGTTTAACGTCGTTATCCGCGGCGACGTACACCAGATCCGCATAGGAGAGCGCACGAACGTGCAGGACCTGTCAATGCTGCACGTGACGTACAACAAACATCCGTTGTCAATTGGTAACGGTGTTACGATCGGACACTGCGTAATGCTTCATGGCTGCACGGTGGAAGATTTTGCGCTTATCGGCATGAACGCTACAATCCTCGACGGAGCTGTGATCGGTCATCACTCGATGGTTGCCGCAGGTGCCGTCGTGCGAGAGGGGTTCGTTGTCCCGCCGCGCACACTCGTTGCCGGCGTTCCTGCCAAGATCGTCCGCGAGCTCAGTGACGCGGAATGTGCCAAACTCGAGCAGAGTGCACAGAACTACATCGATTACGTTTTCTCCTACAGATCGAACACGAACGTCAGGACGCACCGATGAAACGATCGACCTCGCTCTCGTCAGCCCTTACCATCATCCTTATCAGCACCACCGTCTGCGTTGTGCTGACGGCTCTTGCCGCCTTCATCACGGGCGAGATGCTATTCCTTCTGGCCACTGTCCTATTTGCCATCAGTGGTGGGGCTGGAGTGTGGGTCGTGCGTCGACTTCAACGAACCATCGGTGGTGCGTGATCCTGCCGCGACTGCGCGACGACGTACAGCTGTCTGCACACGTAGAGGGTGAAGAGCAGTATCTCGTCCTTCACGATCCATTCGGGGTAGCCGATGGCCCCATTATGCTGCATGCCGACATGTTTGAGGTGCTTGCGGCATGTGATGGGCAGACCACGCTGGCAGATCTTGCCTATGCCGCCGGGGTCGATCCCGAGGGACCCGAGATCCGACGCGTGGAGCTGTTCATACGTCAGATCCAGCAACTCGGCTATCTCGAAGGGGCGGACGCTGATCAGCGGCGTCTGCAGGTAGAGCAGGCATGGCACAGTCTTCCTACAAGGCCCATGGCGTGTGCCGATGCAACCTATCCGTCGGATCCTCAGGAGTTTGCCCGGTTCTGCCGCGATGAGCTCGGTATCGTCCAGCAGAAGGGGCAAGCCCCCTCCCGGGGTGACGATGGTTCATATCCGCCGGCCGTTGCGCTCATTCCGCACATCGACTTCCGTGTGGCGCCAAGGGTGTACGGCGAAGCGTTCAACGCCATTGCTTCCAGCCCCGCCAGCCTTGTTGTGATGATCGGAACCTCGCACTACTGGTCCGACCATCCAGTTGTTGTTGCCCGGCGCCCTTTCGATACCCCTCTTGGGCCTCTGCCCGTCATCGACCATGCCCTCGCAATCCCGGAGGCGGATATCGCCCATAAGCCCGAGCATTCTCTGGAGTTGCACGCCGTGGCTCTGAAGTACCTATGGCCCGACCGTGACCTTGCAATCCTGCCGGTTCTGGTTACCTCGTCGATCTTCGAGGAGGGGGCTCTCGAGACGTGGGCCGACCGTATCCGGTCTGCCGTAGAGGGGTCCGGCAGGGAAGCTATCTGGTTGATATCTGGAGATTTAGCCCACATTGGGCCCAAGTTCGGGGATGCCCTTCACGCCCATGAACTCCTGCCGGCAGTACACACCGCCGATGAGCGCCTGATCAGCGCGCTCATCCAGGCCGACGTCGAGCGGTATCATCAAGCCGTCCATACGCTCGACAACGTCTACCGCATTTGCGGTCATGCCCCCACCGTCCTTGCGCTCAATTGCAGAAGGCCGGGCAAGGGGCACCTGCTGCAGTATGACGTGTGGGATGACGCGGAGACAGAAAGTGCTGTCACATTCGCATCGATTGTTTGGCAATGACAAACCACTCCCGTATGTTTGCAAGCTCTGACAAATCCAACACGTCAATGAAGCCCCTTGCGGGTAGGAAGAAAACGTATGAATCAGCACGGTAACATTACCCGCTCAGTGCGCGCCGAAGATGTTCAGCGCGACTGGCTTGTTGTGGACGCCACCGACTGTACGGTTGGCCGTCTTGCAACACAGATCGCAACACTGCTTCGAGGCAAGCACAAGGCATTGTTCACGCCTCACGTTGACTGCGGTGACTTCGTCATCGTGATCAACGCCGACAAGGTTGTTCTCGAAGGCAAGCGGGCAGAGCAGAAGGAATACTTCCACAACACCGGTTATCCGGGCGGTGGTCGCATGCGTTCCTTCACAAACATCATGCAAAACAAGCCGGAAGAGATCGTTGAGCTTGCTGTAAAGGGCATGCTGCCGAAGAACTCTCTCGGACGGTCGATCGTCAAGAAGCTGAAGGTGTACAGCGGTAGCGAGCACCCACATGCTGCACAGCAGCCCAAGGCATATCAGCTGCCATATCTCCACCTCGGAACGAAGTGAAATCGGAGTAACGAATGAAGACGTATTTAGGAACAGGTCGTCGCAAGACATCGGTCGCACAGGTTCGCCTCACAAGCGGGACTGGCCACGTGATGGTTAACCGTCTGCCGATTGAGGAGTACTTCACGGTCGAAAACTACCGTCGTGACGCCACGTTGCCACTGGAGCTGACAAAGACGAATGCGCAGTTTGACGTGTTTGTCAATGTGCGCGGTGGTGGCAAGAGCGGCCAGGCCGGAGCTGTGCGCCTCGGTGTTGCGCGCGCTCTTGTCGAGTACAACGAAGAACTGCGCGCAGCACTTCGTCCGGCTGGGGTCCTGACGCGCGACCCACGCATGGTGGAGCGCAAGAAGTACGGCCAGAAGAAAGCCCGCAAGCGCTTCCAGTTCTCCAAGCGATAAGCTTCCGTCCGGCGCGCCGGGCATATACAACGCAATCAACACGCATGTGTGGGAATTCCGGCGGTGGAGCCCATGGGATAAATCCCTGGGTCCGCCGGTTCGAACCGCGCAGAGGATTCATCCACAACAATCGAAGAGGTAGATCATGCCAGCAGTAAGCATTGAAGCACTGCTTGAGTCCGGAGCGCATTTCGGACACCTTACACGCCGCTGGAACCCGGCGATGCGCAACTTCATTTTCATGGAGCGCAACGGGATCCACATCATTGACCTGCGCAAGACGCAGCTTCTTATCGACATCGCACGCGACGCCGCCCAGGAGATTGCCTCTCAGGGTCGCGGAGTGCTCTTCGTTGGTACCAAAAACCAGGCGAAGGGTGCTGTGGAGCAGGAAGCAAAGCGCGGAATCTCCAACTACGTTTCTGAGCGTTGGCTTGGAGGCATGTTGACGAACTTCACGACCATTCGTAAGTCCATCAAGCGCCTGTCTACCATCGATAAGATGGAAACCGACGGAACCTTCGAGAAGATCACGAAGAAGGAGCGCCTCATGCTGAGCCGCGAACGTGACCGTCTGCGCAAGGTGTTCGGTGGCATTGAGGATATGACGCGGATTCCGGGTATGCTCGTGGTGGTCGACATCAAGAAAGAGCACCTGGCGATTAAGGAAGCCAAGACGCTTGGCATTCCGGTCATTGGAATCGTTGACACAAACTCAGATCCGACGCAGGTAGATTATCCGATCCCGGCCAATGATGACTCCATCAAGGCAGTCGAGCTGATTCTCAAGGTTCTTGCCGATGCAGTTGTGGACGGACGCGAAGTAGCCCGCGCCAAGACGGCCGATCTGGCAGCGGCCGGTGAAGCTGCCGTCAAGGAAATGGACGGAGACGATACGAAGGTTCGTCGTCAGCTCCGCACGCGTAAGGGTGGCAAGGCCGACGGCGCCGAGTAAGCCCCCTCAAAAAAATCAACACAACATCGAAATCAAAGGGACGTACCTCATGATTACCGCACAAACCGTCAAGGAACTCCGCGAGAAGACTGGCGCGGGAATGGCCGACTGCAAGAAGGCTCTCGAAGAAGCTGGTGGAGACATGCA
>DNLG01000145.1:6860-7084 GCA_003488525.1 Bacteroidota bacterium
GGCGCGATCGTTGAAGTCAATTGTGAAACAGACTTTGTCGGTCGTAACGAAGAGTTCGTTGCATTCGCGAACGCGATCTGTGATGCTGTTCTCGCTACGCCGTATGCCAGTGAAGATGAGCTCTGGAATGCCTCGCATGACGGCAAGACACTTGCTAACCTTCGTGATGAAATCCTTGCCAAGTTCAGCGAAAAGATCGGGCTTCGTCGTTATGCTCGCGTGGT
>DNLG01000145.1:7274-8330 GCA_003488525.1 Bacteroidota bacterium
TCCGGAACGAACGGTTCGGATGATCTCAAGCCGCACATGCGCGATGTTGCCATGCAGATCGCAGCAATGCAGCCCCTTGTGGTGGAGCGTTCGCAGGTCGACACCTCGATGCTCGAGAAGGAGATCGAGATCTACAAGCAGCAGGCCATTCAAGAAGGAAAGAAGGAAGACATCGCCGAGCGCATCGCTCAGGGTAGGCTTGGAAAGTTCTACGAAGAAAACGTACTGCTTGAGCAGGTCTTCGTGAAGGATTCCGGAAAGAAGGTCTCCGACGTCGTTGCCGAGATCTCGAAGGTTGCCGGCTCTGATGTCAAGGTCGTATCTTTCCTTCGATACAATCTGGGCGACAAGATCTAAACTCAGCACTCAGGGGGCGTCAATGTCCGTTCTCTATAAGCGCATCCTGCTCAAACTCAGCGGAGAATCGTTGATGGGAGAGCAGCATTACGGTATTGATGCCGTAGCGTTGCGTTCATTTGCCGAGGATGTGAAGGAAGCGCACGATCTGGGTGTTCAGATCGGCATTGTGTTTGGCGGGGGAAACATTTACCGCGGAATGCAGGCCGAGCAGATGGGCATTGATAAGGTCTCAGGTGATCATATGGGCATGCTCGCCACGGTGATCAACTGTATCGCGTTTCAGAATGCACTCGAGCTGTTAGGAGTCCCCACACGTCTGCAGACCGCCATTCACATGGAGCAGGTCGCCGAGGGTTTCATCCGCCGTCGTGCAATGCGCCACCTTGAAAAAGGTCGTGTGGTTGTATTCGGGGCTGGTACGGGCAATCCGTATTTCACGACAGATACCGCGGCAGTTCTGCGTGCCGTGGAGATCGAAGCGGACGTGGTGATCAAGGGCACACGTGTAGATGGTGTGTATGACAAAGATCCAGAGAAGCATGCTGATGCCCGACGATTTGACTCGATCACCTACAAGGAAACGCTCGACAGGAATCTGCGTGTGATGGATATGACGGCCATCACCATGGCGAGCGAGAACAGCAAGCCCATTCTTGTTTTTAACATGAATCAACGTGGCAACCTGCGTCGTCTTCT
>DNLG01000145.1:8517-15770 GCA_003488525.1 Bacteroidota bacterium
ATCGTTGACAACGCCCGCGATCATATGGCAAAGGCCGTAGATCATGTCCAGCAGCAGCTCGCAAAAGTTCGCACGGGTCGTGCCTCGGCGTCAATGCTCGACGGTGTGCGGGTGGAATACTACGGAGAGCCAACGCCGATCGGTCAGGTTGGTAGCCTCTCGGTGCCCGACGCACGATCGATCGTGATTCAGCCTTGGGACCGCACGGTATTGTCCGGAATTGAAAAGGCTATTCTGGCGGCTAACCTCGGTATCACACCGCAGAACGACGGACAGGTGATTCGCATATCCGTGCCGCCCCTTACCGAGGAACGTCGTAGGGACATCGTCAAGCAATGCAAGAAGATCGCCGAAGAAGGCAAGCTTGCCGTGCGTAACGTGCGACGTGATGCCAACGAAGAGCTGAAGGTTGCTGAAAAGAAAGAGCACTACAGCGAAGACGATCGCAAGCGCGGCGAGGATGATGTGCAGAAGGCCACCGACAAGTACGTCGCAGAGATCGATAAGATTCTCTCGGTCAAAGAAGTCGAAGTCATGGAAGAATGACATCGCCCCCTGCGTGAAAGCTATCGTACTACTTTCTGGAGGGATGGACAGCTGCGTCACGGTGGCCTGTGCTATCAGCGAAGGGTATGACGTACACGCACTTCACGTCAACTACGGCCAGCGCACACAGGACCGGGAGCTTCGGTCCTTCAACGACATCTGCGATCATTACGCGGTTACGAATAGACTTGTCGTTGATATCTCTCACCTCGCTGCAATTGGTGGCAGCAGCCTCACTGATACGAATATCGAGATAACGCATTCGCCACTTTCCTCTGGCGGACCCGGTCTGGAGACCAAAGACGTCCCGACAAGCTATGTGCCATTCCGAAATGCAAACATCCTTGCCATTGCAACAAGCTGGGCCGAGGTCGTGGGTGCAGCCGCACTTTTCATTGGTGCCGTTGAGGAGGATTCGAGTGGTTACCCGGACTGTCGAGACGTGTTCTTTCGTGCATTCGAGCACGTCATAAATACTGGTACAAAGCCCGGGACGGCTATTCGCATTGCAACCCCCCTGATCTCGCTTCGCAAGAGCGAGATTGTTCTGCTCGGCACGAAGCTGAATGCTCCATTAGAGCTGTCATGGTCCTGCTACGCCCGTCAGGACGTGGCCTGTGGAAAGTGCGATTCGTGCGCCTTGCGGCTTCGTGGATTTGAAGAGGCGGGCCTGCACGACCCAATACCATACCTCTCGGCGTAGAGCTCCGCCTCCACACTCATAAGGAAATACGACGTTACCGCGTCCTTTCTTCGCAATCACTGCGACGTAGTGTTTCATCGTAGCACTTCACAAGGCGCGCTCTCATAGACTTGCCATGTTCATCATCGAAAGGATGCATCATGGCCACACATCATTTTATTGCGCTCTGTGTTTTCGGAGTTGCAGCAATTGGCACCTCACTTCGAGCCCAGCCGATTCTTAGTTCGCGTGTCATCGCCTCAGGGGGAGCCGTCAACGTGGCAGCACCTTCAGATTCCATGTATCTGTCATCGACCCTCGGACAGACGATCATCTCTACGCCCGCACTAACGGCTTCATCGAGCCTGTTTGAGGGCTTCTGGGTTCCCTGGAGATTTGAGATAACGGCGCTTGATATCAACGATGAAGTGTACGATCGACTCGAGGTGTATCCCAATCCGTTTTCCAACAGGACGACCATCCGGATCCCGGAGAGATTCAGCGGCGACGTCGATGTGCAACTGTTCAATCTCGCGGGTGAACGTGTTCGCACGATCCTCGTTGTGGCGAGCGGTACCGAACATACCGACGTACGTATCAACGCGTTTGACGACGCGGGCATTGGTCTGCCAACAGGTGTATACATCCTCGACGTGAGCGGACGAACGCGAGGCGGCGTGCGACTCAGTGCGCATGGCATCATTCATTTGATTCAATGATCTGACCTATCACCACTCAACATCAAGGGAGCCCCCTATGATCTCGATCATCTCTACCCATCTTCGCCGAGTCGTGCTCGTCACAATGGTGATGGCATGTGCATATCCATCGCTGGCTCAAATGCCGCGTGCCATTTCGTATCAGGGTTTGCTGACGCAGGCAAACGGCGAGCCCATTGTAGACGGCACCTATGAGCTTGTCGTTCGTCTCTTCAATGCCGAATCCGGAGGAACCCTCCTCTGGGAGGAGAACCACACTACCGCCGTCAGAAGGGGGCTGTTTAGTGTTTACCTTGGCGACCAGGTATCGCTCAGTGCTATCGATATGTCGCAGAGATTGTTCCTGGAAACCGCGATTGTCGGCGGGCCTGTCTTCCCGCGCACACGACTTGCGATGGTGCCGATGGCGATGCGCGCAATGCTCGCCGATAGTGCCAAGGGGCTGACGCAGACGGCCAACGGATTTGTCCGCTCCATCAACAACCTACAAGGCAATCTCCATGTCCGAGCACGCAATGGAGTATCACTCACGCAGGTTGGTGATACGCTGGTGCTTCAGTCGAGTGTGCAACCAAGTGGTGTTCAATCTCTTTACAGTCCGGACAATACGATTCGGATCCTCAGTGGTAATGGTCCCAATGCCGGGCTTGATGTTCGTGACGGTGCCATCACGCAGGCCAAGATCGCTACGGGCGCCGTTGGTACAAATGAGTTGGCCGGTGGTAGCGTGACTGTATCAAAGCTAGCGGCAGGGACGATCCCGACGTCACTGCCACCAAGTGGTCCTGCATCGGGCGACTTGACCGGAACCTACCCAGCCCCCTCGATTGCTAACGGTGCCATCTCTAGCATTAAGCTTGCCGACGCATCCGTGAGCTCATCGAAGCTTGTTGATGGTGCGGTGACAGCAGCCAAGATCCTGGACGGGGCTGTCTCTACCGCGAAGATTGCCGATGGGGCAATATCGAGTCCAAAGCTCAGCCCGACAGGCGTGGTTGCCGGCACGTATGGTAATGAACTGAACATCCCTCAGATCACAGTTGACGACAGAGGTCGTGTGCTTCTGATCTCCAACCGTCCGGTGGGCGATTTCCCATACATCGTTCAGGCAGGGGGCGACCTGACAGGAACATTCCCAGCGCCGTTCATCAAGACGAATGCCGTCACGACGACGAAGATTCTCGACGGTTCGGTGACGACGTCCAAGATCGCCGCCTCGGGTGTGACCAATGACAGGTTGGCACCTAATGCCGTCACTTCCGAAAAGATCGCCGACGGTACCATTGTTTACATGGACCTTGCCCCGGGTACAATTCCTACCTCGCTTCCTCCGAACGGCGCCGCAGGGGGTGACCTAACCGGTACATATCCGAATCCTACGCTGTCAACAACTGCTGCTGCCGGTGCCAGGATCGCTACGGCAATACGGACGACTGCCCAGGCGATGAATCCCGACATTAACACGGCAGGTAATGTGGTCGTCCTTGATGCGGCTGGCCGTCTGCCGTCTGCGCTTGTGGCGAACATCGGAGACGTTAAGTATTCCTACGCCACGAGTAATCATAATGGATGGTATCGCCTCAACGGCCAGAACATTTCTACACTGCCAGCGGTAGCGCAGGCAAATGCAGCGATCCTCGGGTTTATGGGCTCGTTGCCAGATACACGAGACCGCGTTATTAAGCATCGTGACGAACTTGGCATCGGTGGTCATGGACCGGAGGAGGTTGGCTCGGTATCCGGTTCCAATGATTACACCATCTATCAGGAGAACCTCCCACCGCTGTTTGGGTACTCCTCACCCGGTGGTGCACACACCCATGAGGTGTTCGACCCAGGGCACACCCATACCTTCAATTATGGTGTCGAACCCGATGATGCGGGCCCCCCAGCCAGCTTTGAGGAGATCACAACGGTCCCGGGTCCAACCCCAGGTGCTATCGAGTCTGCCCAAACTGGCATTTCTATCAGCTTTGAGGGAGACCATATGCACGAAGTTGTGGTCAACGACTGGACACCGATGATTCCCGTCAACAACCGCCAATTGAGCGTCAACCTCAATGCTTTCATATTCTTAGGGTACTAGCAGCCGAAGACTCCAACTCGGATTCTTCGACCTCTTGACGCACAGTTTCAGCCCGTCCAACGGGGAGTTCTACCGCCAGACTATGGTGGGAGACCTTCCCCGGGGGACGGGCTGAACTCGTTTACATGTTTATACTACTCATTCAGAATGGCCGGGCAGACCAGCGAAGATCCCCCCTACAAAGAATGCTTGCTAAATGCAGTATTTATACTTACTTTGATTGCTGCTAAATGACCGGCGGGATGGGCAAGTTATCCACAATCGCCCCTAAATAAATTCACATCCTCTTGTGAAAATTACCGTGGAAGGTTTGGAGAATGGGACCGCTTGTCATAGATTGTACGTGATTCGAAAGGTAATGGAGCAACGAATGCGTCGTTTTTGTACGCTGTTGCTGGGTGGGCTCATTGTGTTTGCTCACTCGGCGACCTCACAACCGAGACTGACATCCTCCGTGATTGGATCCGGAGCGTCACTTCTATCGGCTTCCCCGAATGGCTCTGCCATTTCGGGCACCATTGGCCAAGTTGTGATCTCGGCGCAGGTGCGCTCGGACAGCACTGCCCTATACCAGGGATTCTGGGTTCCCTACCTCTATGGCACGGTCGGAGTTAACGACCGCGAAGAGCAATCGATTGCTGATTTCGGGAACTTCCCGAATCCATTTACTACGCATACGACAATTCGGTTTGCTACCCCTGTCGAAGGGGGTCTGAAAATCCGGGTCTACAACTTGCTGGGTGCGCTCGTACGAACCGTTACCGCCGAAGTTTCGATGGCCGGTTCTCAGGACGTCATGCTGCAAGCTGTAGACGACTATGGGGTGCCGTTGCCGGCGGGAACGTATATCTACGAGGTCGAGGGGACAACAGTCTCCGGTGTACCATTCCGCAAGTCGCAGACCCTTACCATCATTCGCTAATGAACACATTAATGGTCAGAACCATGAACCGTTTTCTTCGCCCTTGCCTCGCCCTGCTGTTTGTTGTGGGCGTAATGGCTACAGCCGTTACGGCAACCTATGCGCAGATCCAACGTCAGATAAGCTATCAGGGCTTGTTGACGCTGCCTAATGGGTTGCCTCTCGACGATGGCCAGTATGATCTCGTCCTGCGCTTATACGATGCGCCGGTAGGGGGCAATCTTCTCTGGGAAGAGACACAGCAGACCGTGCTTACAAAGGGTCTGTTCAACCTCTACCTGGGCGCTGTGGTGCCACTGGCCAATGTTGACTTCTTCAATACCCAGGCCTACCTCGAGACGGCACTTGCCGGCCAGCCACCGTTCCCGCGCACGCGATTGGCAGTGGTGCCGTATGCAGTACGTGCCGAACGCGCCGGCATTGCCGATAGCGTCAACGAGTCCGCACGCGGGTTCGTGCGTTCTCTGAACCAGGCAGAAGGCAACCTTGTCATTGCAGGGCGAAACGGTGTGGCGGTCACGCGCACGGGTGACACGATCAATATCGAGTCGACCATCACGCTGGTAGGGATTCAGAACCTCACCAGTCCGCAATCGACGATCGACATTGGTAATCCGAGTGGGCCGAACACAACAGTCGACATACGTGATGGTGCCGTAACTGCGATCAAAATCGCCGATAGCACGATCACGACGGCGAAACTCGTCGACAGTCTTATCACGACTGCCAAGATCAGCGACGGAGCAGTGACGATCACCAAGATCGCCGCTGGAGTGATTCCAACTTCGCTGCCTCCGCGCGGCCCTGCCGGCGGAGATCTGACGGGGACCTATCCTAATCCGACGATCGCACTTGGTGCGGTCACCGGACCGAAGATCGCTGACGGTTCGATCACGACTCCGAAGATCGTTGACGGTGCCGTAACGACGTCGAAGATCACTGACAACTCGATCACGACAACCAAGATCGTCGACGGAGCGGTAACAACTCCGAAGCTCTCCAATACCGGTGTAGCGGCCGGTACGTACGGCGATAACCTTAACATTCCGCGGATCACGGTTGACGATAAAGGCCGTGTGACGTTGATCTCTGTTCAGCCCCTTACGAACTTCCCGTTCATCGTTCCTGCAGGGGGCGACCTGACGGGCACGTATCCAGATCCGCTGATCCGAACAAACGCTGTGACGACCTCGAAGATCCTCGATCTGAACGTGACAACTTCCAAGCTTGCTGATGGCGCGGTGACAACACCAAAGCTCGCCATCGGAGCCGTACGTTCAGAGCAGGTGGCCGACGGTTCGCTTACGGTCATTGACCTCGCCCCTGGAACGATCCCAACGACACTGCCTCCTTCGGGTCCAGCCACGGGTGACCTTGCCGGCTTCTATCCGTCACCGACGCTGTCGACGGCTGCAGGCGCTGGTTCACGCATGGTAACAGCTCTGCGGAACAACTTCATTGCTGGTGACGTGAACGTCAACACAGCCAACAATGTGGTGATGCTCAACAACCTGGGTCAGTTTCCTGCTGCGAACGGATCGCTCATCACGAATCTCAACGCGTCAAGCATTTCGTCGGGAGTTCTTCCGATCCAATTCGGTGGTACGAATTCATCGACCGCTCTGAACAACAATCGCGTCATGGTATCCAGTGGCGGTCGCATTGTTGAAGGTGCTCAGCAGGGTGCCGGACAGCTCCTCATCGGCACGGGCGCTACGACGGCTCCGGCTGTTGGGAACATCGTCGCCGGTACGGGAATGACGGTGACGTATTCATCTCCGAACATCATCATCGCATCGACGACGCAGCCCGGCACGACATCAGATCAAACGCTGCGCTGGGATGCTACTGCGAATGCATGGGTTCCAACGAGCAATGTCCTTTCTTCAGCTGGCGGGAATCTGACTGTCAACGGCAACGCGACACTTGGTGATGCAGCGACGGACCAGGTGCGGATGAACGCCGCCACGGTGTCGATTCCGAATGTCGGAAACACAACATCGTCAACCGGTGTGGTTGTCCGCAATGCTGGTACGGGCAACCTCGAGATTTCGACGGCCATCTACTCAACATCGTCCGCACCGTTGGGTGCCAACGCTGCCGTTCGTACAAACACGACGGGTCAGCTCGAATCGGTCACCCTCACAAACGGTCAACTCCTTATCGGATCGACTGGCGCTGCACCTCAGATCGCCACGATCACAGGAACAGCCAATCGCATCATTGTAACGAACGGCGCCGGCAGCATTACCCTCAGCACGCCGCAAGACATTGCAACGTCAAGCAATGTGACGTTCA
>DNLG01000145.1:15927-17714 GCA_003488525.1 Bacteroidota bacterium
AACGTTACGGTCGGTACGGGACTGAGCGTCGGTGGTGCGGCCACAATAGGTGGTACGCTTGGAGTGACGGGTGCCACCACGCTGAGCAGTACGCTCACGCAGAATGGCGGTCAGGTGACGTTCGGTGGCAATGTCGATGCAAACGGTGGTATCGATGTTGTTGGTCTGACCACTCTTACTGGGAACCTTACACAGGCTGGTGGAACCGTGTCGATCGGTGGTGCGACCACGATCACGAATTCGGTCACACAATCAGGCGGTCAAGTATCATTCGGCGGCAACGTCGATGCGAACAACGGACTTGATGTCACGGGTGCCAACCTCACGGTTGGCGGTGCCAACTTCACGGTCAACCCGGCTAACGGCAACACGTCTATGACGGGTACGCTCTCTGCCAACGGAGCGGCAACACTTAACAGTACACTCGCTGTTGCCGGAAGTGCAACACTGAGCGGCAATGTTGTTGCCGGTGATGGCAACGGCGACAACGTGGCGATCAACACGGCCGGCGGCGGCGTTCTCAGCATGAACGGTTTGCCGAACGTTGCTGGCGCAGACGTGCTTATGATCGGTGCTGCAAACAACGTTTCGCGCTTCCCGATAACGGGGCTTGTTGGAGCAGACGAAGGTCTTACGTACAACGAAGCAGGTAGCGCAAAGGTCCGCCTGGGTGCCGTGAACAACACGGCGTCGACGATGACTGGCAATCGCTTTGTAAACATGGGTAATAATGACCTGCGCTTCACAACCAACGCGGGTAACTCAACTGTCCTGTTACTTGATGGCGATGCAACAAACTTTGGTGCCTCGATCAACGCAGCAGGAACGGGCACGATCGCACTGTCTGGAACCACGAACATTACTGGTGCGACGACGATCGTCGGCGCAACAAGCATCACTGGGGCCACGACGGCCACTGGCGCGGTAACACAAACGGGTGGACAGGTCACATTCGGTGGAAATGTCGATGCTAACAATGGCCTGGATGTAGCGGGTGCTAACCTCACGGTTGGCGGATCGAACTTCATCGTGAGCCCTGCTACCGGCAACACATCGATGACCGGTTCGATCACGGCAAATGGAGCTGCGACATTCAATAGCACGTTGAACGTCACGGGTTCATCGACACTCAGCGGCAACGTTGTCGCTGGAGATGGTAATGGCGATAACGTCACAATCAATACTGCCGGTGGCGGTGTCATGACGATGATTGGACTGCCGAACGTTGCGGGTACGGACGTTCTGATGGCCAATGGCGCTAACGTTGTCACTCGCGCTCCGATCGCGGCTCTCATCAATGCCGATCAGGGTATCACGTACAATGAAGGCGGAACGGGTTCGGTTCGTCTTGGCGCAACCACTACTCTTGGGTCGCCCCTTGCCGTTAACCGATTTGTAAATCTCGCCGCTAATGATCTGACCTTCACTACCAACGGAGGTAATGCGAACCTCATGGTCCTTGATGGTGGTGGTGCAAACTATGGTGTCACGCTGAACGCTGCGGGAACAGGTTCAGTAGCGATCAACGGTACGACCAACATCGCAGGTACGACGTCCATCACGGGCGCGACCACGCAGACCGGCACATACACGCAGAGCGGCGGACAGGTTACGTTCAATGGAAACGTTGATGCCAACAGCGGAGTAGATGTAACGGGCGCAACGACGATGAACGGATCGCTCACTCAGACGGGCGGAAACGTAAGCCTGAACGGACCTACGACTGTCAACAGTTCATTTACGCAGACTGGTGTTACGAATCAGGTTACTCTCAACGGAAATGTCGA
>DNLG01000105.1:0-592 GCA_003488525.1 Bacteroidota bacterium
CACGCGTAGCTGCTGCGTCGGGGTCGACTCCGAGGTGATCGTTTTCGGCATCTGGCCGGGATCGAGCGCTTCAGGTGCCGAGATGCTCTGACTGGCAAACCTCTTGGCTAACGTTATGGCCGGCTGTACACCGCTGATCGAGGTGGCAGAGGAGCGGGAGCTGGTCGATACCCGCACGTTTGGAGTTGTCGCCGCCGCATGGATCACGCGCACGACGGCCTTGCCCGCAGAGCCGATCGGACGTTGGATCGAGGGCGCCACGACCATCAGGCCGGACGCGCCAGAGTCTGCCGTGATCACACTGAAAACCGTCCGCACTATCAGCGAGGTGCTATCGAACAGCTCTGCACCCGAGGCCAGTCGTACTCGGATCTTATCAGGAAGCGCAGATTCACATGTTGTGACCGCAACACGGTCGCCAATGCGGCGCCCATCAAGCCCCCTGGCAAGTGTCACCGAAAGGGCAGGCATGTCTGCATCCACCGGACTCGAGGAAAGGTTCACGACCCGCATATCTGCCGTTCGGCTGGCCACGGGCGTGAAGGGGCGGGTGGGGGTAGAAGAACGATCGGACTCCTCCACGAAGATCATG
>DNLG01000105.1:900-1576 GCA_003488525.1 Bacteroidota bacterium
CAGAGCCTGTCCACTGGGACATCCAAGACGCAGCTCGTAGCTCCGGGACGCGTCGGCGTGCATGTTCAACAGGCGCAGCTGTGCAAAGCCCCTTGCCGAGCCCGGCGTGGTCGCATTGGCAAAGAGCACTGTATCGAATGCTGTTGGTTTGTCCCGTCCGGACACGGCATAGAAGTTATAGGCCGTATTCGGAATGAACGGAACGCGCCGCGGAGAGCGGAATTCCACTTCATCTGCGCGAAGGATCTCGATCAAGGTCGAGTCACCGGGCGCCTGTACGGTGTCGCTAAAGGCAAACATCGGGACTTGACCCGAGGCAAATCCTTCTTCCATAACCAGCCGCCGCTGCTCTCCGTCCGGCACGAGGTTATAGAGTCGCATCGTGATGCGACGTCCGCCCGGTACCGGATTGACGATGTTCGGGTCTTCCTCGGCACAGCCCGACAGAATGATGACCGAGCAGAAAAGACTTAGGAAGATCGAGCGACAAGACATGACGGCAAGTTGCGATATTTTTGTCTGTGGAAGAACGACTGCACAGCCTGATCGACCGTTTTGCCGAGGTAGAACAGTCGCTTAACGACCCTCATACCGTCAACAACCCGACCCTGCTGCGCGAGGCGAGTCGCGAGTACAAGAGTCTGCTGCCGATCATCACGGTCGGACGCGAGTACCT
>DNLG01000105.1:1937-3097 GCA_003488525.1 Bacteroidota bacterium
TACCGGATGTATCAGCGGTTCTGCGAACGCCGGGGCTGGACGATCGAGACGATCGACATCACGGAGAGTGAGCGAGGGGGCTTCAAGGAGATCACCTTCGAGGTGCATGGTGACGAGGCCTACGGGCTCCTGAAGTACGAAAGCGGCGTGCACCGCGTGCAGCGCGTTCCGGAAACGGAAGCACAAGGTCGCATCCACACCTCGGCCGCCACCGTGGCAGTGCTGCCGGAGGCCGAAGAGGTGGACGTGCAAATCAACGAAACAGACCTCCGGATCGACATCTTCAGGTCAGGGGGCAAGGGCGGACAGAACGTCAACAAGGTCGAAACAGCCGTGCGCCTTGTTCACATCCCTACCGGCATCGTCGTGCAATGTCAGGACGAACGCTCACAGCTCAAGAACAAGGACAAGGCCATGAAGGTACTTCGTGCCCGCCTGTACGACCTCGAACTCGAACGCCAGCAGTCGGCCATCGCCGGAGCCCGCAAGGACATGGTCCGCAGTGGTGACCGTTCAGAAAAGATCCGCACCTACAACTGGCCACAGAACCGCGTCACCGACCACCGCCTTGAGGGCGATGTCAAGAACTACCCTCTTCAATCCATCGTCGACGGTGATCTTGAGAACATCATCACCGCTCTGCGTGTT
Source organism: Bacteroidota bacterium (assembly GCA_003488525.1). Classification (GTDB taxonomy): domain Bacteria; phylum Bacteroidota; class Ignavibacteria; order Kapaibacteriales; family Kapaibacteriaceae; genus UBA10438. The sequence continues at coordinate 2,586 of DNLG01000105.1, forward strand.
GCTGAGAAGGAGGCCTGAAGCATGGCACTGAAGGACCGACTGAAACAACAGAAGTTCTCATCGGCACAGCAGGAGGCCATTCTTGGCGTTCTCTCATGTGCCGATATCATCAACCGTCATATGGACGAGTTGGTGGCCCCCTTCAACATTACACTGCCTCAGTACAATGTCCTGCGCATCCTGAGAGGTATTCACCCGCAGGGGCACCCCCGTGGAGAAATCACCTCGCGCATGATCCAGAAAGCGCCCGACGTCACACGCCTTATCGACCGTCTGGAAAAGCAAGGCCTGGTTGCCCGCGGTAAAAGCCCTGAGGATGGTCGCCTGTCGATGAGCTTTATCACGAGTAAGGGGCTTGCCCTACTCTCGGAGCTCGACCCCATTATCCGCCGATTCGACCGTCAACTTCGAGCGGCTCTTCCTGATGATGATGCCAGCAAAATCGCGACGATCATTGATCGCCTGGTGGATGGGCTGGGGTAGGTTTCGGGTGTGAGGTGTGAGGTGTGAGG
>DNLG01000105.1:3227-4360 GCA_003488525.1 Bacteroidota bacterium
TGTGAGGTGTGAGGTGTGAGGTTTTGGGTGTGAGGTGTGGGACGACGTACGTGTAGGGGCGAGACGCCGTCTCGCCCGTTGCCCGTCTTTCCTGATCGGCCGGTGATTCAATGGCCATTGGCCTTCGCTACCAGACAGCTTGATTTACGGTCCCGATTGCCACACCGTCGATCTATGCAAAGCCGAAGCCGAACGGCGGATGGTTTCCAGAGTGATGCGTCCGTTGCGTACGGTTGGCACAACAACTGTTGATGCCGCGTGCCAGACAACAGGTGAGATTCGAGAGCCATTCGCATCGACGAGAATGGAGCAATACCGGTCGGCGGTTGAGCCATCAAGAGCAGTCAGGAGGACACCACCGGGAATGGCAATGCACCGGCTGAGGACAAGACTCTGCACAATGCGTGTTGGCGGTGGCATGTGAAGTATGGTCCCCGGCTTGGTTATCCGAACCCAACCGTCGTTTGTGTACCACACGGCTTGCACTACGACTTCAAATTCCGCCCGGTAGTGTCTTTAGACCGATGAGGTACGCTGAGTAGCTACTCGTGCAGGCTGTAGCACCCAAAACCTCACACCCCACACCCAAAACCTCACACCCAAAACCTAACACCCAAAACCTTACAAAGGAATATTCCCGTGTTTCTTCCACGGGTTCGTGTCATTCTTTGTGCGGAGGCGGCGCAGGGCCTTGATGAGTTCGTGACGCGTCTGTTGGGGTTCGATCACGTCATCCACATAGCCGCGTTCGGCGGCTTCGTAGGGGTTGGCGAATTCCTCGTTGTACTGATCCTGCAGCTGTTGCATGCGGACGTCTTTGTTCTCTGCTTTATCAATCTCTTTACGGTAGAGGATCTCCACCGCCCCTTTCGCACCCATAACGGCGATCTCGGCCGTTGGCCAGGCAATGTTGTAGTCGCCACGGATGTGTTTGGAGTTCATCACGTCATACGCGCCACCGTAGGCCTTGCGTGTGATCACGGTCATCTTCGGGACGGTAGCTTCGCAGAAGGCATAGAGAAGCTTTGCGCCATGACGGATGATGCCGCGCCACTCCTGGTCTGTGCCCGGCAGGAATCCTGGAACGTCCTCAAACACGACGAGCGGAATGTTGAAGGCATCGCAGAAGCGGA
>DNLG01000150.1:0-5334 GCA_003488525.1 Bacteroidota bacterium
GGGGGCTCGTGGCGCATAGGATGCACCGGACCTCCGGGCGGGGGCAAGAGCTCATTTATTGAGCAGCTTGGTATGCAGCTCCTCTCGGCAGGCAGGCGTGTGGCGGTACTGGCCGTTGATCCGAGTAGCCGGCGCACCGGTGGCAGTATTCTTGGTGACAAGGTTCGTATGCCGCTGCTGTCGACCCAGGAAAATGCATTTGTCCGCCCGACACCATCGAAGGCTACGCTTGGTGGTGCCGCCCCCAGTACACGCGATGCGATTACCATCTGTGAAGAGGCCGGTTTCGATACGGTCATCATCGAGACCGTCGGCGTTGGTCAGAGTGAGACCGATGTGGCCGAGATGACCGACATGTTTGTGTTGCTTGCCTTGCCGAACAGCGGTGATGACGTCCAGGGGATCAAGCGGGGTATCATGGAGGTTGCCGATGCGATCGTGGTGACGAAGGCCGATGTCGACCCTGCCGCAGCGAATCGCAGCGTGGCGACTCTCACCGGAGCGCTTCGGTATATGTCGCATACCGAATCAGACCGTACCACTCCCGTGCTGGCGTGCTCTTCGCTCAGTGGCGAAGGCATTGACGAGGTTCTTCGACAGATCGAGTTCTTTTTTGACGATGCGCGCAATGAACACATACTTCGACGGCGGCGCCGTCAGCGTGGTGAGTGGTTCGACCGTGCCATCGAATCGGAGCTCATCAACAGACTGTCCGGACTCGGGGCGTTTCATGCCGCATGCCAGGTCATGCGAAGCCAGTGCATCGAAGGCACGGTCGCACCAAGTCTGGCCGTCCATCGTCTGCTGGGTCGAGTTCTGTTAACTGTTCGTGAGGAACCAACATGAGTCAACTTTCCGTCATGCAACGTGCTGTTGCCGAAAGTGGCTTTGACGCATGGGTACTGTATGACATGCGTCGTTCGAATGATCTAGCATGGGATGTGCTGCAGCTCGATCCTCAGGCTCACTGCACGCGTCGCTGGATGGTGATCATACCCGCGCAAGGCAGGCCCGTGAAGCTCACGCACCGTATGGAGCAGGATCCACTGTCGCATCTCAACATCGAGGCGGTGCTCTATGACACGCGCTCTTCCTGGAACGAGGCCGTTGGAGCTTGCCTAGCCCCCTACAAGCGCATCGCCATGGAGTACTCACCCATGGGCGACCTTCCTGTGGTTAGCCGTGTTGACGCCGGAATGATCGATCTTGTTCGGTCGTTCGGAGTTGAAGTGGGCTCTTCTGCCGATATGCTTCAGCAATTCACGGCGGTGCTTTCGGAGGATCAGATCGCCGGTGCATGTATGGCCGCCGGAGAGCTGCGCGAAACGGTGATGCGTGCTTTTGAACTGATCGCAACAGCCGTCGGAGAGAATCGACGGATCACGGAGTATGATGTTCAGTCGTTCATACTCTCGGAGTTCAAGCGAAAGGGGCTTGTGACGGATTCCGCGCCGATCGTTGCCATCGGACCCAATGCGGCCTCGCCACACTATGCTCCGTCGATCATCCGCAGCAGCGAAATCACATCGGAGATGGTTGTTCTGATCGATGCATGGTGCCGGCATGACAGTCCGGGATCGGTGTTTGCTGATATCACATGGGTCGGATACACCTCCGGGCATGTTCCCGATGATGTCGAGTCGGCCTTCTCGATCATTCGACGTGGACGCGATGCCGCGCTCGAGCTTGTGCGCGAGCGTTTTGCTCAGGGGGCGCCCATCGCTGGATATGAGGTCGACCGGGCATGCCGCTCGGTCATTGAAGATGCAGGCATGGGGCACGCATTTATCCATCGTACCGGACACAATATCACGACGCAGGTGCATGGACCGGGCGCGAACATGGATGACTTTGAGACGCACGACACGCGGCAGATCCTGCCAGGAACGTCCTTCTCGATCGAGCCAGGAACGTACCTTCCCGACCTGATGGGTCTGCGCACGGAGATCGATGTGATCATCACGCATGACCGGCAAGTACTGGTGCCCAGCGAGCCCATACAGAGGCATGTTCTGCCGATCCTGGCCGAGGGGTGGGCTGCGTGAATGTACTGATTGTCGGTTCGCGTTTGTTCCTGGTGCTCCTTCTTGCCACTGCTGCATTGCAGCGACCTGCCCACGCACAGACGTCGGCGTCTCGAGTTCTGGCCAACGAGGAGGATAGTGACAAGTATCGTATGGCGGTGGCGTATGAGCGCACGGGCGATCTTCGAAATGCCGCACGACTCTATCAGGAGTTACATGCGTCACAGCCCAATGCCAGCGCCTACTTTCAGGGTGTTGTCCGCACGCTGACGGCCCTGGGTCAGTATGCTTCGCTATTGCCGCTCGCCGAAAAACATGCCAAGCTGATGGATTCGCCGAGCGTTATGCTGCTTGTCGGCACGCTCCATGCGCGGCTTAATCGACCCGAGCAGGCTCGCACATGGTGGGAGCAGGCGCGGTCGCTCTCAGGTGACGACGAAGCAACGCTTGTGCAGATCGGACGTGACCAGATGGACGTGATGATGAACGCCGATGCGCTGGAGACATTTGTTGCGGCACGAGCTAAGAATGGATCGCCAACGGCCTATTCGGACGAGATATTCAAGCTTCGATCGGCCTCTGGTGATGTTACCGGTGCGGTAGCCGATGTTCTGGCGGCGTTCAGGGTCGACGCGGATGCGATGTCGGCCGAACGACGGCTCAGCGTTCTGCTATCCTATGAGAACGGTGCGTCGATCATTGCCGAGAACCTCGAGCAGCTCCCCACGAACGATCCTAAAAATCTCCGTCTGGCAGCATGGTTCTTTCGAGAAACAAAACGCTGGCCGCAGGCCTACGAGGTCGTCACCAAGCTTGATGCCCTGACGGGTCAGCCCGGTATGGAACTTCTGGTCTTTGCCGAAGGAGCGCGTGCATCAGAAAACTATGACATCGCACTAACGGCCTACGACGAAGTCGTTCGACGCGCCAAGGATGGCAGCACTGTCATGTCAGCGGTCTTCGGTTCCGTGCGATGTCTGGAACTTCAGTTGCGCCTGAAGCGCAACCCTACGGCCGACGAGGCGCGGGAGATCATCAAGCGGTATGACGAGATCATCGGGCGCTTTGGAAGCAATCCTGTTTCGGCCGATGCGCTCTACTTTTCGGCTCTTTTGCTCGACGAGGTGATCAGGGATACGGACGCTGCGCGCGATCGTCTGCTGCGTTTGCGAAGTGCCTGGAGAGCTTCACCACGTGCCGTTGACGGTTCGCTGCGTCTTGCCGACATCTTCATCGTCATGGGCGATGATGCTCGTGCCCGGGAAGTGCTCGCCGAGATCATCAGTGGTCCAAAGGGGCTTGTTGGTGACCGTGCAGATCTGGCACAGCTGAAGTTGGCCGATATGCTGCTATGGAGCGGCCAGCTCGACTCTGCCAAAACACTCTACATGCCCCTTACTGAATCAACAGGTTCGCTGGCATCGAATGACGCGATAGACCGCATGCTTCTGCTGAACCTTGCGCTCGACGATTCGGCCTCGGTGCGTTCGATCGCCAAGGCCGAAGGCCTGGTTGCGCGGAGGCGCCACGTCGAGGCAATATCACTGATCCAGGATGCCGTAAGCCGCATTCGAGATGCAGACATGCGCGATCGTTCCCTGCTTCTTTGTGCACGAAGCTATATAGCGGTGGGCGACAGTGTGAATGCGATCTCAACGCTCAAGAAAATCATTGAATCGAGTGTCGAGTCGATCTATGGCGATCGCGCAATGTGGCTTTATGCCGATCTGATCATCGCCCAGCGTGACAGCCGTCAGGCGATCACGATTCTTGAGACTCTCCTTCGCAATTATCCACGATCCATCATTGCTCCCGATGCACGAGAACGCATACGCCGGTTGCGTGGCGATCTCAAGTGATCACTCTTGAGCAATGAAGAAAGTTCACCCATGTCTCAGTTGACATTCACACAGCTTCCCTATCAGCGGCCGGACTGCGCCGAGCTGACATCACGGACACATGCGCTTGTTGAGCGCATCACGTCAGCGACCAACGGCGAGGAAGTCCTGGCCTGCGTTGACGCATGGAACGCGTCACGTATCAGCACCTACACCATGGCTTCATTGGCCGAGGTGAAGTTCACGCAAAACGTCGCCGACGAGCAGGCAAAGGCCGAGAAGCTCTTCTTCGACGAAAACGGACCAACGATGACCGAGCTGGATATTGCTGTCTCGCAGGCTCTTCTGGCCTCCCCCTACCGGCAGGCCATCGATGAGAGATTCGGTTCGTTGTTTCTTACCCGATTGAAAAACTCGACCCTGACCTTCGACCCCTCGATCAAGGACATGATCGTCCAGGAGTCGGAGCTCTGTACGCGGTACAACGAAATCACAGCGTCGGCCAAGATCGAAGTTGATGGTCAGACGTACAATCTCTCGACCATTCAGCGGCTGGTTATCGACCCTGACGCAGGTCTGCGAAAAAGGGCATATTCGGCAATGGGGGCATTCCTTCTTGACAATGCCCAGGAGCTTGATGAGATCTTTGACAAACTCGTAAAGCTGCGCGCAAAGAAGGCCGCGCAGCTCGGCTATGCCTCCTATACTGACTTCCGCTACATCGAGTTCGGCCGAGTCGACTACACGGCGGCCGACGTCGAGAAGTTCCGCAATCAGGTCCTCGAGCACGTCGTGCCTCTGGCGGCAAAGCTCCGGCAGGCTCAGGCGCAGCGTCTCGGCATGACGTCGATGACGGCGGCCGATGAAAAGCTTCAGTTCATCGATGGCAATCCTGTTGCTTCTGGCGACCATGACTGGATCATTGAACGTGCCTCACGTATGTACAGCGAGCTCTCACCCGAAACAAACGAGTTCTTCCAGCTCATGCTGAGCAGTGATCTCATGGATCTTAAGAGCCGCGACAATAAGGCCACCGGTGGCTACTGTACCAGCTTCTCGGCCTACGGTCTGCCGTTCATCTTTGCAAACTTCAATCGCACCACGCACGACATCGAAGTCCTTACGCACGAGGCCGGTCATGCATTCCAGGCCTATCGCAGCCGGAATCTGCCCGTACCGGAGTACTTCTGGCCAACGGCAGAGGCCTGTGAGATTCATTCGATGGGTATGGAATTCCTGACCTGGCCGTGGATGAACCTCTTTTTTGAGGACCAGACCGAGAAGTTCAAGTTCTATCATCTTCAAGGAGCATTGTTGTTCCTTCCTTACGGTTGTGCCGTGGATCACTTCCAGCACTGGATCTACGCCAATCCCGATGCGACGCCGCAGGAGCGCAACGCGCAGTGGCGTGAGATGGAAAAGATGTATCTGCCATGGCGCAATCCGGAGGGATTCCCTGCTTCCGAGCAGGG
>DNLG01000150.1:5634-7199 GCA_003488525.1 Bacteroidota bacterium
GGTTCGCTGACCTCGCCTTTCAGTGAGGGATGCCTTCACGAAATCGTGGACTACTCATACTCCGTGCTTCGAGATCGTCATCCGGAGTTTATGATGGGTCATTGACGAGATTATCACTTCGTCACATTTCCTATGATTAGCCCCCTGACACGCAAGCATAAAGGTGTCAGGGGGCTCTTTTTTGATATTTTTGCCTCCATTCAGTATGTAAACCATCTCCTTCCACATCATGCGGTTAATCGTATGAAACGTTTTCACGTTTTGTTTACCCTGGTCTGCTGCGTCCTGCTTCTGGGAGCGCCTCGCGCTTTCGGTCAATCGCAGCCCCTCTCGACATGGTCGCTCAGTAGCGGGAACTACACGTTTACCGACTGGCTGAACACCAATCCAGCGGGCACCTACCCGACGGCGATGATGTTCCACATGGTGGCCAACATCGATGCTCCAGCGACGGAGCCGGCTGTCGGGGACTTCAACTGCGCCTATAACATCACCAGCGGCGCCCGCATCAATGGTCTGGGAACCGGAGGGTTGGCTTTTATCAATACGGGCTCGACCCTCTGTAACTGCAACTTCGTCGGTGCTGCAGTGCTTGCGCTCAATACCGTAGGCCGTGCACAGATCGGTGTGACGTGGACGTCATCGGTCAATAGTTCCGGCTCAAGGCCGTATGCATTGCGGCTGCAGTATCGTCTCAGCACAACCGGGCCGTGGTTGGAAGTACTCAGCAACGGCGTTCCGACGGAGTACGTTGCCCCGCTGAATACCTCAGGCGTTGCCACGCAGCGCACGATCAGTGCAACGCTGCCGACCGTTTGCGAGAATCAGGCACTCGTGCAATTGCGCTGGGTCTATTTTCAGTCCCCTGTATTCAGCTCTGGATCGCGTCCGGGGATCACGTTCGATCAGCTGACGGTGTCCTCAAACTCGACCACAGGGGTGGCCACGAACCTTGCAATCGAGAACGTCGTTCCGGTGAGCCCATCACAGAACACGGGCTTTTCTCTGCGTGTTCGTGCTGTTGATGCTCTTGGAGCAGCAAAGAATGTCACGACGGCGACGACGGTTTCGCTTGGCGTCAATAGTGGGACTGGATTTGTCTCTGGAACCATCACCGGAACCATTCCGGCAGGGCAGAGTTTCGTTGATCTGACAAACGTCAGCTATAGCGTCGCAGAGCCGGGTGTTTCGCTGCGTGCAACTGCCATAGCTGGCCAGGCCCTTACGCAGGGCGTAACCGCTCCAATCACAGTAACGGGGCCACCGGCCTACGCTTCACTCGCAGGCGTGCAGACTGCGGCCTATGCCGGAGTTCCAATGAACCCGCTTACGGTTACAGTGTTCCGTCCGGACAACACGGTCGATGCCAATTATGCGTCAAACATCACGGTCACACTTGTTTCGGGTCCGGGAGTCGTTACCGGCACACCAACGGTGCAGGCCGGAGCTGGAGTTGCCGTCTTCTCGAACCTCGTCGTCACTGCTCCCGGCACGTACGAACTCGCGGTCAATATCCCCGGTGTGCCTCAGCTTCGTCTGCCAACGATTGTTGCCTCGGCCGCCCC
>DNLG01000150.1:7434-8033 GCA_003488525.1 Bacteroidota bacterium
TCCTCGACGTCGGCGTTTCCGATTCCCGTGTTTGCCAGGGTGACATTCACCAACCTTACGCCAAACACGACATATCGGTATAACACCGGTCTTGCCACCGATGCCGTACTGACCTCGACGGGTGGCGGCTTCAACATCCACTACAATGCGAATGATGATTCCTACATCTACGCAGCGGGCAAGTCTCTGACCAATGCCGGTGAATTCTCGACATTCTCGACACTCCCTGGTCAGACGTCGCGATCGGTCTGGATCAACCTCGTCACCTCCACCAACGCTGCATTCCAGGAGGGTGGAACGATCTTCTGGCGCGTTGCGCTCGGCGATAACAATGGAAACCTCATTAATCGATTCCAGCTGTCACAAACCTCGGTCGCTCTTCGCATGGGTACACTTCCGACCCAGGCCACAGGTGTTGCGGATGACAACTCACAGCTGACGGAAAAGAACTATGTGCTGCTGTATGACAACACCGCCGGTTCCGGTCGTCCGGTTGCTGTGGCTCTGATTCAGCGCTCCGGGGCAACGGTGTCGGGCGCGGAATCGTTTTTCGCAACTCGCCAGACAATGCCGTCGTCATGGGCAACATTCATTCCGAA
>DNLG01000076.1:0-2551 GCA_003488525.1 Bacteroidota bacterium
GCGGTCGACGATGTAAGGTCCTGCGTGCGCCCGTAGGTGTATGACATCATCGCGCTCAGTCCCGGAACCAGGGCATTGTTCTCGTCCAGCCGCAGTTGTGTCGAAGCCGAGTACTGGTGCCCGGCGTTGCGGCTACTCATGAGGATGACCTGCGTAAAACGTCGATCGACCAGTGAGTCTGCCGCGCCCCCTGCATAGAGTTTGCGTCCATCAATAGGGGAGACACCAATGAGCGTGTCGCCATCAACAACGTAGCGAAGATTCGACGGACGCAGGTTGAGGTTACGGTAATCGACCTGGTTGAGAAACTCACCATACATCCCCTCGAGCGTCAGCGTCAGCCCACGCATGAGTTTGACGTCGGTGGCAAGTGTAGAACGCCATACCTGCGGAAGGGTGAAGTCTCTGTCGGTGATGTTGATCGACGTTGTATTGATCGCACTGCCCGGGTAGAGGCTGTCGCCCGGACGCGGCGGCCTCTGCGTGATGTCCCAGCGGAACGGTTGCCCAAGCGTGTTATTGATGGAATTGGGTGAGTTGTTTGCGCCAAGCTCGGCGCGAAACAGATCCATACCGGTATTGGAATACTGGTTCGAGAGCCAAACCGCCGCAACACGCCCGGTAAAGATCCCCGATCCACCACGGATCTGAACGGATTTCGTTCCCGTGGGGTCGAAGTTGAATCCAAACCGCGGAGAGAACAGTACAATGCCGTCCGGCACGGCGCTTGTGGACCGACCCGGGAATGCCTGCGCAAACGTCGGGTTCTCGTACGGTGTGCTGAGGAAGACCGGCATGTCGATGCGCAAGCCGCCGGTCAGGCGGAGCCGATCGGTCACCTGCCATTCATCTTGCAGGTACGCGCCCAGTTGCAGCATGTTCCATGCCGCACGAGGCATCGGGTTACCACCGGTGATGCTGTCGTTGGCGTAGCTGATGCGGTAGAAGTTCGCCAGACTGTCGGCGAAGGCATCGACCGATGCGTACTGGATACTTCCGTAAAAGTCCTGGATGAACAGGTTGTTGAACCGGGAGAACTCGTTATGCGTGCCAAGCGTGATGGTGTGATCGCCGGTGAACCATGTAAGGTCATCGGTGAGTGCGATGATCGTCTGATCGAGCGCGTTGGCCTGTGAGCTACGTTCCGGACCCAGCACGACGTTCAGACCTGATCCGACCTGGATGCGCACTTCAGGAAACGCGATTGGATCTCCGCTGGCGCTGCCTGGCAGAATGCGCCGGTCGTTGGTTTGCGTCATTGATACGCGAAGCTCGTTGCTCAGTGAGGGGGCCAGCACGCCGTTCCATTGGAACACGGTCTGATTATTCACGCTTTCGAACGTATTCATGCGGCTCGTCAGACTGTAATTCAGGTTGTTGCGCAGAAGGTTGCGGTCCTGAATACCATACGTGAAGTTGTGTCGCAGCTGGATCTTGTTGCTTTCGTCCACGTTCCAGTCCAGACGGGCTATCACGCTGGCCGAGTTGTTCCGAATATTAGTGGTGCCATATGTGCCGGGGTCGTAACCATACTGATTGCGGGCGATGTCGATAATGCGATCGAGCACCGCGGCATCGGCTGCGAAGTTGTTCAGCTCGGTTGGGTCATTCAAACCCACCACCAATGGTGTGGAACGCAGGCGGCCCTCAGCGGTGACATGGAACAGCAGCTTGTCCTTGATGATCGGTCCGCCAACACGTCCGCCAAACTGCACGTCGTAAAACTTATCGAAGGGCTTCTGTGCTGCGTCAGGGCTCAGTCCGACAAGGTCCTGGTTGCGTCCGAAGAGAAACACCGATCCCTTGACGGTGTTGGTTCCGCCGCGCGTGATGGCATTGACAAGTCCACCGGTAAAGCCGCTCTGACGGATGTCGTACGGTGAGACATTCACACGGATGCGCTCGATGGCATCCAGCGACACGAAGTTCGAGTTGGCCTGCGATCCGGCCGTGCCGGCGGCACCGAGGGCGAATACGTCGTTGGCAACGGCCCCGTCGATCTGAAAGTTGTTGAAGCGTGAGTTCACGCCCATGATGCTCACACCCTGAAGTCCGTCGCTTCCGGCTGTCTGCGTCTGATTGGTGTACGGATTCATCCGCGCCAGATCGCTGATGCTGCGATTGATCGATGGGGAGGCGGTGATGGTAGCTTCACTGATGACCGAGCCCGAACCGTTGCGCGAGGCGTCGAAGATCGCATCGCGCTCGGCGGTGACGACCACTTCCGACGCCGTGGATGTGGACTGGTTCAGCTCAATGTTCACGGTTGTGGCATCACCGACGTCCACGTTTACCCCGCGAACCGTATCGCCGCGAAAACCAACATACGTGACGCTGACGTCGTACGTGCCCGGTCGAAGGCCGCGGATAAGGTACTGACCTTTGCTCTTGGTGATCGCCCCGTACACGGCGCCGGTGGAAGTCGATACCGCCCGCACTGTAGCTCCGGAAAGGGGCTGAGCGGCGGCTTCCAACTTGCCGCTGACTATGCCGGTGATTGACCCCGTCGTGACGCCCTGAGCATGCGCCGGCAGAGACGTCAGCACAAGGA
>DNLG01000076.1:2778-10824 GCA_003488525.1 Bacteroidota bacterium
AATTTACGGCATTTCAACGGCGCACGGCCATGCGGCGCCGTATCTTTGTCCAATGGCAACCTTCGAATCATGCGTGCGTCAGGCAGCGCAATCCCTTAAGGTCGAACTCGGAGGTGGAGTAGAGCCCCTTGCCGGCCTCGAATACTCTGTCGAGCACCGGATCAAGTCCCAGGCATGGAAAGACTTCATTGACGATGTCCGCACCGGCTCGGCGGTGATCGACGCGCCCGTTCGGGCTCCGATGCCGCGCGGCTATCGCACAACCTCGCGCAGACGACTAGGCGTGTGGGACGGCAAGGTGCTTTTGACGCACGGCGACGGAACGCCCTCGCGTGAGCCCAGTACTCTCGAACCCGACAGGCATGGATCGATCTATGCCCGTCTGGAGACGCTTCTGGCTCGTCAACACAGCAGTATTGTCGAGGCCGTAAGCCATGTGATCCTGCGCGGAACCTATGACGAGCACGTGCTTATCGTAAACGTCCGCGAGCTCGATGCGCGCATAGTGCGCACCGTGCGCAAGGTCTGCGACACGCTCTGCGAGGAGTTTCCCGCGATCCAGCACGTTTGGATCTACCACGATCCGAAGGGCTCTCGGTATTACCTCGACATTGAACGTCCCGCCACCGGCGTCGGATCAAAGAAACTCCGAGGCGCTGCGGCGTGGAAGCAAGACGTGGGCGCGGTGACCTATCAGGTGGGCGTGTTCTCCTTCTCGCAGATCAATCTGGCCATGTTGCCCGATTTAGTCCGCACGGTGGCGGCTCATGCCCAGGCCCGGCCAGAGGATGTGCTGTTCGATCTCTACAGCGGCTATGGACTGTTCGGAGCTGCCATGGGCGGCAGCGTACGACACGTGGTCACGTGTGATGCCGACGCCTCAACAGTGGACAATGCCCGGTACAACGTTCGGCGCACAGGAGGGCACGTCAGTGCCGTTCAGCAGATCTTCAGTGAGCCGCAGGATGTCGGACGTCTTGGGCGTAAGCTCGACAAATCCGTACCACGACAGCTGGTGGACGCACCGCGCCTGATGGTGCTCGATCCGCCGCGTTCGGCAACGCCCCCTGGCATGATCCGCGAACTTGCCCGCATGCTCGAGCCACGTCGCGTGGTGGAGATCTTTTGCGGCCCGGAGGAGATCCCACGCAGTCTGCGTGAATGGCGTGCTGCCGGCTATGAGCCGGAGCGCGTTACGCCGCTTGATCTCTTTCCCGGTACGATGGGGCTGGAGGTTGTGGTATCTCTGACGCCGGCAACCGAAGCCGAAGTCAGGCGTGACGCTCCCGCGCCCAGGAGAACACCTCGAGGTAGTGGCGGGCCGCGACGCCGATAGAGTTGTCCTGCTGCATGGCATTGGTACGAACCTGCGTCCAATGCGGCTCGTCATTGTAAAGGCCCAGAGCATGGTCGAGCGCGTAGGCCACGGCCGACTCGTCGTAGTCATGGAACCGAACGCCGGTGCCCTGCAGGGTGGAGCGCTCATAGTGCGTTACCGTATCGGCAAGCCCGCCGATCGACCTGACGACGGGAACCGTTCCGTAGGCCATGGCATACATCTGCGTCAGTCCGCACGGCTCAAACTGTGAAGGCATGAGATACAGGTCCGCCCCGGCCTGAATGCGGTGGCTTAGCGGCTCGTTGTAGCCTTTGACAAATCGCACGTGTTCCGGGAAGCGTTCCTCGGCACGAAGGAAAAAGTCTTCGTATTCGCGCATTCCGCTACCGAGAATGATCAGCCGCGCACGGCGCTGCTCGAGGATGTCCCAGACGGCCCGCATCATGATGGGAATGCCTTTCTGCTCGGTCAGGCGGCTTACCATGCCGATGACTGGCAGGTCTGCCGCCTCGGCGCCCGAGGGCAGCCTGGCCTCACGCAGCAGGGCACGCTTGTTGACCGCTTTTTTTGCCAGCGTGCGCACGTCGAACGGCACCGCAGTGTGGACGTCGCTCGTTGGATTCCAGATGGACGTGTCAATACCGTTGAGCACCCCGACCAGATCGGCAGCGCGTTTCTGCAACGCCCCCTGCAGTCCCATCCCCTCATTGGTCCAGCGGATCTCCTGACTGTAGGTGGGGCTGACGGTGGTGACCTTGTCGGCAAACATGATGCCGGCCTTCATGGCGTTGAACGACCCATGATGCTCGTACCAGCTTTGCGGATAGAACTCCGACGGCGGAAAGCCGCCGAACTCCATCGCCCGCACCGGGTCATACATGCCCTGGAAGGCCATGTTGTGGATCGTGAACACACCGGCCGTATGGGCATAGAACGGGTCATGCCGGTACTGCGTTGCCAGCATTGGCATGCAGGGGGCGGTGTGGTAGTCGTGCGCATGGATCACATCGGGCTGGAAGCCAAGAGCCTTCGCTGTTTCAATGGCGGCCCGACAGAAGAAGAGGTAGCGGCGATCGTTATCCTCGAATCCATCGTGATAGCCGTAAATACCTTTTCTGTCAAAGTATTCCGATGATCTTAGGAAGTAGACTGGGACAGACGTGTCCGGCAAGAAGCCTTTCCAGACTTCCGCGTACTCGGTCCAGTATCCTACGGGGACGCTCACGACATGGCTGGTCTTGACGATCCCGTAGTGCTCGACGTCGATCGTACCGTAGAGCGGCAGCATGACGGCTACGTCATGACCTTCTTCAGACCATGCCCTGGGCAGGGCACCGGTCATGTCGGCCAGCCCTCCAACCTTGGCGAAGGGGGCGACTTCAGCTGCGACGACGAGAATGTTCATGTGAGGCGAAATGATGCCGTAACGGGAGCGCAAATATAGGTCTGAAGGTCGGCCAGCGCTTCGGCTGCTTCTGCGGCCTTTGTTGCATCATCGAACAGTCCGTAGAGGCTCGACCCGCTGCCGCTCATGGAAGCAAAGGCGGCGCCGGCATCCGACAAGCGCTGCTTAATGTCGGCCAATACCGGGTACTGTGGAAAAACTGCCCGTTCAAAGTCATTCTCAAACAGAGTGGCGTTAATGCTTTTATTATCAATGGCATGGATGAGTTTTCCACGCAAACCAGGGGACGGTTGTGCAGATGTTATCCCCAATGTGGAATATGCCAGAGCCGTGTTCACGTGGATGCCCGGGCAGACCACCAGAATGGTCCACGGCAGAGGCACGTCGATCGGTGTGACGAGTTCGCCCCTACCGGTAACCAGTGCCACTCCCGAATGGAGGAAGAACGGCACATCCGAGCCGCAGGCAGCGGCCAGGGGTTCGAGAAGTTGCCGCGTTTGGTCCGACATAGGGCGGCCATTCAGGTGTGCCATGGCCAGCAACGTGGCGGCGGCATCGCCTGAGCCCCCTCCCAGACCGGCACCGGTCGGGATGCGCTTGTTGACGGTTATCTTTGCGCCGCATCGGTCATTCGGGAAGCGCTCCGCGTACAGGCAGGCGGCCCGGTGAACGATGTTCTGTTCGGGTTCCTGGGTAACCGATGGGTAACATTCGACGGTCAAATCATCGCTAGCCGTCACCGTGATGGTATCACCCAGGTTGATGGCGACAAAGATGGACTCGATGTCGTGGAAACCATCGGGACGTCGACCAAGCACCCGCAGGCCGAGGTTGATCTTACTGTTGGTGGTAACTGTAAACGGAGGAACGTGCATGTCGGGACAAATATCGTACACAAGTGAGCTAGCCCGGAAGGGTATTCACTTGTCGTCGCTTTGGATCCCGGCTATGTACCTGCACGTTCAGCATGGTACGGCCATCGGCATTCTGCTGGCTCTTACGGTGGCGTCGCTGGTTGTCGACCTGCTCATGCACGTGCACGAACCGACGCGGACGTTCATGATGAGGTACTTCGGAGGTATGCTTCGTCCGCATGAGACCACATCCGAACGCATACACCTTACCGGAGCTTCGTGGGTTCTGATCGCCGCCCTGCTCACGTTCGCCGTCTTCCCGAAGATCATCAGCGTAACGGCCTTCACGATCCTGAACGTCAGCGACAGCTTCGCAGCCCTGATCGGGCGTCGCTTCGGCAAACGACAGTTCTTTGATAAGTCCCTCGTGGGCTCCGTGGCATTCATGTCCTCGGCCTCGGCGATCGTGGTGTTCTACGGCTGGCTCTTTGGCGCGTCGGACACCTATTTCGTCGGAGGCATTGCGGCCAGCATCGTCACGGCGGTTGTCGAGGCAAGCTCCACGCGGCTGAAGGTCGACGATAATCTCTCCATCCCATTTAGTTTTGGCCTCACCATGATGGCTCTTCATCTGGTCCTCCAGACGTTCGGGTATCGTTCTTTCTTGAATTAAGCTACGAATGAGCAAAAGCACCAAGATCTTCGTTGCCATCCTGCTGACCTGCTCGGTCGGCCTGGCCGTTGCCTATGTCGTCTACCGGTACTCGTATGCCGTGAGTTTCTACGAGGTCACCGATATGATCCGTGAGCAGCGAAGGGGCGAGCAGACATCCGTGTACTTCATCCGCGTGGCCGACTATGATTCGCTCAGCGTGCGCGGGGTGGCCGAAGATGTGACGCGCAAGACGCTGGACTCCAACGTGCTCGATCAGACGGCGACCCGCAGGTTTCTCTATCACGTCTACGCTACGAGCGATACGTCGGAGCTGACGCAAGACATGCTCGATGAGCTGGCGTATACCAATCCCGGCATCGAGGACCCGGCTACAAAGCTTCGGGTGGTGCGCAACGGCTGGATGATCCAGTATATGTTCGCTGCAAACCGTCTCCAGCCCCGCGAGTTCAGCATGAAGCGGACGTATTTCTTCATCCCCAAGACGGGGATCAACGCCCGAGACATTCAGTAGGGAAGAACCTCGGAAGGTTCAGCGCCACTGCGCGTCCTTCCACTGGGCAAACAGGTGCTTGACGCTATTGCGTTGGTACTTTCCGGTAGACGTCACAGGCAGCGCCTCTGTAAAGATCACCACCTTCGGGCGTTTTGACGCGGGCAGGTGTTCGGCGCAGAAGTTCAGTATCTGCTCCTGACGTACCGAATCGTCCGTGCGGATAACAAGAGCACCGACCTCTTCTCCGTACATGTTGTTTTCAAAGCCCACACAGATGCCTGCCTTTACGCCGGGTGCACGGTTGATGACCTCGTCGATCTCCAGCGGGGCAAGGTTGACGCCCCCTCGAATGATCAGCTCCTTGAGCCGTCCGGTGATGAAATAGAAATGTCGTCCCTGCCGATCGGCAATGCGGAAACCCTCATCTCCGGAGCGGAACCAGCCGAAGGCGAACGCCTCGGCATTGGCCTTTTCGTTCTTGTCGTACCCGAGCATGACGTTGCGTCCGCGGATGACGATCTCACCACGCTCTCCGTCCGGTACGTCATCTCCCGCAGCGTCGTGAATCGCCATCTCGTTGCATGGGATGGCCACGCCGATCGACGGGAACCCATAATCCTGCATCCAGTGGCGGTGCTCTTCATCGGATAGATCCACCGGCAGAAAACAGGAATAGCAGGTGGTCTCCGACAGGCCGTAGCCATGCAGAACGCGAATGCCGTAGGCCGACTCAAACCGGTCGGCAAGTTCGCATGTCAGCGGGCCGGCCCCGCAGATGATGTGCCGGAGTCCAGCGTCTCGAGCGCCCGCGGCATCGGCCCCGGCCTCGAGAAGAAAGGCCAGCAGTGTGGGTACGACGCTCACAATGCCCACCTGCTCGGCTGCGATGGTCGAGAAGAAGGTCTTCGGTGAGAATTTCCGGTGAAGGACGACCGAGGAACCGGCGATGAACGGCGTGACGTGTGTGACGATAGTTCCGTTGACGTGGTGGACCGGCAGGACGCACATCATTCGTGTGTCGGGCGTGATCCCATGCCAGTCGGTGATATCCTGCCCGTCGGCAAACAGATTGCGCTGCACCAGCACGACACCTTTCGGATTCCCGGTCGTGCCACTGGTATACACCAGCAGGCACTCCTGCTCGAGCATGTCATCGTCGGCTTCCGGATAGTCAAGAGGCTCGCATCCCCGCACGGCGGCATAAAACTGCGGATCGGCACTGTCGGAATCCATATCGATCAGCGGCAGGGCAGCCCCCTGCAGAGCCATCCCAATGCGCTCGGCGTAACAACTGCGACAGAGCACCAGTGAGGCATCGCAATTGGTAAGGATGTAGGCCAGACGCTGGTCGTCCTCGGTCATGTTCAGCGGTACGGCGCAGGCCCCCAACAGCCAGCAGGCAAAGTATCCAAGGATCGTATCGGGGTGGTTGTGCGAGGCGATCACCACGCGCGAACCGCGGCCGGCGCCGTGCTGCTGAAGTAGTCGTGCAAGACGTCTTGACACATCGATAAAGACGCTGTACGACCAGTTCATGCGCGAACCATCCTCGCCGTAGTAGATCAGCCATGGCTTTTCACCATAGGTCGCGTCGTTCTGCTGCATAAGGCATCCCCAGCTGCGATGGGGATGCATTGCTTGGTCGATCATCATGTGCTCAATGTTGGTGTCAGCCCTGTGGCCCAGCGGTCGCACCGTAGATTTGCCATCGGTCCGACACGGCCACTGTGCTTGTTCACGCGAAAGTACCGACTTGCCATGATGTCTCGAGTGATTGATCTGCGAAGCGATACCCTTACGGTTCCTGATGAGGGCATGCGCCGCGCGATGGCCGAAGCGCCGGTGGGTGATGATGTGTACTCGGAAGACCCCACGGTCAACGCCCTGCAGGAGCGCGTGGCCGCAATGTTCGGAAAGCAGGCGGCGCTGTTTGTGCCCAGCGGGACGCAGGGCAATCAGATATGTCTGGCGTTGCATGCGACCACGGGCGACGAGGTGATTGCCGAATCGGGTGCCCACATCTTTCACTACGAGAACGCCGCCACAAGCGTCGTGGCTCGCGCTCAGATCCACGCCGTTGCGTCCGACGCCGGCGAGATGCCCCTTGAACGCGTCCGGTCTGCCATTCGTCCGAGGGCCTACTACTACCCCCGGACGGCAGTCATTGCCGTGGAGAATTCCCACAACCGTCACGGCGGGACAGTGCTCTCGACGTCGTATCTGCGTGAGCTTCATGCGCTGGCCCAGGATCAGGGCCTGCCGATCCACTGTGATGGCGCCCGCATCTGGAATGCCATGGTGTCGACCGGAGAAAGCCCGCTTACGTATGGCGAGATCTTCACAACCATGAGTGTGTGTTTAAGCAAGGGGCTTGGCGCGCCGGTGGGTTCGCTGATCCTCGGAACGCAGGAGCATATCGAGCGGGCGCGTCGCTGGCGCAAGATGCTCGGCGGAGGTATGCGTCAGGTGGGTGTGCTGGCTGCTGCCGGACTATATGCGCTTGAGAACATTCTGCCGCTTCTGCCGCACGATCATCGCCGGGCGCGCATGTTTGCCGAACGTCTGGCCGGGATCGAACGCGTCGGTATCGACACGGCTCGTGTGCAGACCAATGTTGTGGTGTTCACCGTGTCGGGCATGGATGATACCACCTTCATGGCAGCATGCCTCAGCAGGGGATTGCGCATCGCTACCATCAGCCCCGGCCGCATGCGGGCGGTCTTCTACCATCAGATCACGGATGAAGATGTCAGCACCTGCGTCGGCATCATCGCCGAGGTGCTGGCCTGAGGTTCCTATCTTTGCACCGGTCTTCAGCGAACGAATTTCTACGGCAGAACCAATGCGCACATCCGACAAAGACGAAGCAACCATCGATCATGGCCCGGTGTCAATTGAGGGTCACGGTACCTACTCGCACCGACTTCACAGTCGCGTCCGCTCGTACGACGTCGACCGTCAGAGTATCGTCCACAATGCCGTGTATCTGTACTGGCTTGAGGCAGCACGTATTGAGTACTTCCGCGACATCGGTGTGCCGATCGATCGGGATTCGTTTGTGACCAAGCACCGATTTGTTGTGCTCAAGACATCCATCGAGTACCGCTACGCGGCGCAGTTCGATGATCCGTACACGGTCTACACCCGCGTGCCGTTTGTAAAGAACTCGTCGTTCGGATTCGAACATGTTATCCGTCATGAAAACGGAACGATCCTGGCCGTTGCCAGCAGTGTTCTCGTCCACCTGAATCCTGCCACGCAGCGTCCGGAGCGTATCCC
>DNLG01000076.1:11054-11303 GCA_003488525.1 Bacteroidota bacterium
ACCTCAACCCGTAGAGCACCGCATGGCAAGTCCAGCACGCCGGGCCGCACAACTTGTGATGATCCGTGCCGATGCGCGGCATTGGAGTGATCCTGACTACCGCAGCAGCATAGAACGCCTTATCGACCGGGGGGTAGGGGGCGTTGGCGTCTTTATCGGCGCTCTGGAAGAAACCGCTGACATGATCGAGCAGCTTCAGCGTCGTGGTGGACGTCGACTTCTGATCGCCGCCGATTACGAGCATGGTCT
>DNLG01000076.1:11521-11922 GCA_003488525.1 Bacteroidota bacterium
GCTCGGTGGAGACAACCGAGCTGGTTGCCACGTGCATTGCCGAAGAGGCCCGGGCCATCGGCGTGCATTGGAACTGGGCCCCGGTGGCCGATATCAACTCTAACCCCGACAATCCGATCGTCAACACCCGCAGCTTCGGTGAGACGCCCGAGATCGTCTCCGAGCATGCTGCCGCCTACGTGCGCGGCACGCAGGCCTGTGGCGTGATGGCCTGCGTCAAGCACGTCCCCGGACATGGTGATACGCACGTGGATTCGCATCGGGATCTGCCAACCATCGAGCTTGAGCCGCAGATTGCCGAATCCGTGAGTTCGCCCCCTTCCGCCGCTGCGCAGAAGAGGGCGTGCGCAGCATGATGATCGGCCACATCGTGGTGCCGTTCCTGGATGCCGCACAACCGG
>DNLG01000048.1:0-11362 GCA_003488525.1 Bacteroidota bacterium
AGCGTATCGGGATTTACGCCGATCGAGCAGAAGTCCGCCGCGAAGACACCAGAAACCAGGCGCCTGCAACGATAAACGGCAGACTCAGCAGTTGCCCCATATCCAGGGGAAGCGATGCTTCAAAATCCACCTGGTGCTCCTTTAAAAACTCGATGGCAAACCTGCTGGAGAACAGCAGCACCATAAACAGACCGATCAGCATTCCGGGCTGCCGGCTTGCAACTCCTCGTCGGTACAGCAACCACAGTCCGACAAACAGCACGAGGCACACAAGCGCTTCGTACACCTGTGTCGGATGGCGGGCAAGGGGCTGGGCGTCAACACGCATGAACCAGAAGCCCCATGGCAGATCCGTTGGACGACCGATGATCTCGGAGTTCATGAGGTTGCCCAGGCGGATGCACATCCCCGACAGCGCGGCCATAATCGCCAGACGGTCCAGCAACCACGTCATCGAATACCCAGGCAACGCACGATGGAAAAGGTAAAGTCCCGTAATGATGCCGAGCGCACCTCCATGACTGGCAAGACCACCGTGCCAGATGGCGATCACCTCGAATGGATCCTCCAGCAGAAGATGGGGCTCGTAAAACAGCACATGTCCCAGACGGGCACCGATCACTGTACCGAACATCATGTACAGCGTCAGCCGATCAAGATCAGCAATGCTTTTTCTCTCGGAAAGAAAAATGCGCTTCATCACCACATAGCTGAGCATGAAGGCCGTGGCAAAAAGCACTCCGTACCATCGCGGTGACAGGGGGCCGATCGTTCCGATCACTGGGTCGACATTCCACTCGATCATGGTTGCAAACATATCCCCGAAAACGAAAGCGCCCAACCATATGGTTGGGCGCTCGTTGAAAGCTATTTCGCGACTCGACTGTTATTCGAGCTCAGCATCTGCAAGCGGCGTCTCGATGATGACCTGCACCGTACGGTTGAAGAAGCGGCCTTCCGGTGAGTCGTTCGAGTAGAGCGGCTCTTCTTCACCTGTTCCGCGCGTGGTCATTTCGGCGTACTTGTTACCTGTCGACTTGATGAACTTTTCGGCCGTGCCGGCACGCTGCTCCGACAGCTTCTTGTTGCGTGTATCGAGACCGACAACGTCCGTGTGACCTTCGATGCGGATAACCGAGGACTTCTTGACGCGTGGGTATACCCATGTCGACATGATTCGCTCATTCAGTTCTCCAGCTTCCGGAGAGTCGAATTTGAAGAGAATGAGGTTGTACTTCTCAAGCGTCTTGGCATCTCCAAGGCCTACGCCAAGGCTCTTTGACGAAACACGCTTGACCGGTGTGGTAACTGTGTCAGACTTACACTCCTGGCCGTTCTTCGATGTCACGATAAGAACCGACTTGTACGGAGGCAGGTTGAATTCAGCTGTGCCGTCGGCACCCTTTTCCTTCGGATACTCCGCATCGTCGTTCTGCCAGTCCCACTTCGTCTTGGTATCTGTAATGTTCAGGTCCTTGACCGTCTTCCACATCTTGCCGTTGCGGAACACTTCGATACGGCGAGAAGCAACGATGTTGTTGTCGATACCGTTCTTCATCGCGTACTCGATCGTTGCTGGTGACGGGAACAGCGTAGGATCGCGGTCTTCGATTGGCTTCTGAACATTCCACAGATCGTCCTTCGAACCGGAGAACACAAGCTCCGTGCGACGGTTCTCAACGATACCGTTCGTGTCTTTCTTGTTCGATGGAAGTTCTGGCCAGCCCCTTGCCGTGAGCTTCATACGGCTCTCAGGAATGCCCCACACGTTCTTCAGGTAGTCATAGACAACCTGTGCACGCTGCTTTGGAAGGGGCGAATTCTTGTCTTCGTTGTTTTCGTCCGTACAGCCCACAACCTCCACGTTGACGTTCGGGAACTTGCGCAGGCGGTAACCAAAGATGTTCAGTGTGTGGTAATACTTGTCGAGCGTACCACCCGGCAGACGCTCGTCTGTGAAGTCGTTCGTTTGTGCTGATGTCAGGCGCTTGTATCGAGCAGGAAGCGTGCTGCTGTTGAGATCGAAGAACACGTAAGGAAGCAGTGGGAAAAGCTGGATCGTTGCACGCTCTTCGATAACCAGTCCCTTGAAGTTGTTGTTCTTCTTCTTCGCCCAGTCAGAAAGCTCCATGTCGGCAGCAAGCGTCGGGCGTGATCCAAGAGTAATCGTCTTGCGAATCTCGGTCTGCGCGTTGGCTTCGTCCTTGTTCGTCGTTAATCCCGGATACTGCACCGGTACGGTGATGCTGCGCTGACCATAGGTTTCGGATGATGCCGTGACCGTGATGTTCACCGAACCAGCTTTGCTCTTGCCAGTGCCGTAGTCGTCATCGCCGACGATGATGTTCGATTCGATGTTCGAGGTCGTGACCTCGCCCTTGGATTCGCGGGAGGTGATGGCGTTCTTGTACGTGATCGTCGCCGGGACGTTCTGCCCGGTACACTCGTCCACAACCGTAACGATCAGGTTAACGGCGCGAGTGAACGTTGGGATGAATGCCATGTAAATGTCGTATTCACCCTTGGCACCCTTGATATCTTCACGTTCTGAAGAGAAATACAGAACATCTCCAGAAGGAGGCATGGAGAGGAAGGCATCCCTCTCCGGCGAGTTGATCGGGGCTGGGAGCTGCTCTGGCTTTGCCCAGCGGGCGCGACCTTCTTTGTCCTTCTCACCGGTCTTCTTCGTACGGTAGAAGTCCAGGCCGCCCATGTTCGGCAGGTGGCCGTTCGACGAGAAGAAGAGCGTGCGACCGTCAGGAGCGATGAATGGGGACATTTCCATGGCAGGAGTGTTTACATCCGGACCCAGGTTCTTGGCCTTCTTCCACTCGCCGAGATCATCGTCCCAATCACAATACCAAATGTCAAAGTCCTTGTCGTCTTCATCATCCGGGTGATTCGGCGACGGACGGTTCGAGGTGAAATACAGACGCTGCTTATCTGGCGAGATGTACGGTTGAGAGTCCCAGAACTCGGAGTTCACGTTCGGGCCGAGGTTCTTCGGCTCCGTGAACTTATCTCCGTCAACACGGGCTTCCCAGATGTCGCAGAACCCAATACCGCCGGGGCGATTACAGCCCGTGAAGTAGAGAGTCTGACGGTCAGCAGCGATCGAGGCAGCGCCTTCGTCGCTCGACATATTGATCTCGGTAAGATTGACCGGCTCGCTGAAGTTCGTGTCCTGATTATCGGCCTTCGTCGCCTTCCAGAAGTCGTGCGACAGACGTCCTTCCGTCACATTGAACTTACTGCCCGGGCGCTCGGAGACGAAGTACAGCGTCTTGCCGTCAGCGCTGATCGTCGGCGCATAGTCGACGCCATCGTGATTGATCACGCCAAGATTAATGATCCGAATCTTCTTCGGATCACCGAGTACGTCTCCGCGTGAATCATCTTGGGCGGGAGCGCTCGACGATACCGTAGCGCTGTAGAGATACAGCACCCTGTCAGCTGTGCCTGCCTGCAGATTCGTCAAGAGACAGACAAGGGTGACGATAGAGACCACAACAAATCGTCGTACCATAGACATTTCGCCCTTTGAAGTTAGTTCGCTCCCCACCTGTTGGCGTCGGCTCGGCAGTAGTGCCGTGACGACAGGGCCAAAAAATAGGTAAATGTGGAAAACCGCCAAAGCCTATTTGCGAGAAATCAGAGATTGTAACGGAACTCGAGCATGAATTGAAGGGTCGACACACGCAGGTCGCCGTTGTTGAGACTCAGCTGAGTTACGGGAATGAAGTACTGCACCACGGGCACCAGCACGGCCGTCACGTCCATGCCCCAAGGCCGACGATCGCGAGCCAGCGGGATCTCATATCCGGCAGAAATCGTGCCGCCGATCTGAAAGGATGACAAGTCGGCATAGGGGCCGTTTTCAAGGGTTACCGAGCCGCTTCCGTTCTCACCGAACACAACGTCGGCCAACTCCCCGTCGGGAAGGGTCACCCGTGGCGTCTGCAGAGACTTGGTATGCGTCAGGTCGGAGCTGACCACGTAGCCAACCGACAGGCCTGCGCGGCCAAAGAAATTCCCGAAAAGCGAGCTCTTGACGTAGGGATTGAAGCTGAGCATATCGAAGCTCAACGTTGCTTCATTCAAAAAGGTGATCGGGACGTTGTAGGATTGTCCCGTGGGGCTTGTCTGCACAACACCCTCAACCTCCCGGAAGCGGCCAGAAATGCCCCTTCCCTCATAGCCGAGAAGCGTTCCAATGGTGAGTCCCGAACGGAATTTGTGCTCAACCATCAGGCCGGCCACTAGCCCCGTGCCGGCGCCCCCGATGAAATCACAGTCACAGCTCGTCGAAAACGTTCCGCCCTGCGAGTTGAAGGAGGGTCCTACATACAGTCCGTACCACGTGTAGATCGGTTTTTCATCCGGCCCGAGCGGCGTACTCGACCCCTTAAGGCGCTGTGCCGAGGCACCTACGGCGGAAAGAGCGATCAACGCGGACAGGACAAGCAGTGCTGGGATTCGCATAATGGGTTGCAATGAAAGAGGGTGTAACATAACGCTCTGACGGTTCACGTTCGCAACTATGGTTTCCCTATAATTGCGGGCTATGAGCAACCAAAACGCACCTTCCGACCTGCGTGATGAGCAGGCGGCACCCCGGATCGAAGATTCTGCGACCGTGGTGTTCCAGACGGCCAGAGGCATCGCTGTTAAACTCCTGAGCCGCTATGAAAATTCCGATTCGTACATCGACAAGATGCTCGACGGGGAACTCCGTCGAACCGAGCTTGAAGCTGCCGACCGCGCTCTGGTGACCGAGTTGGTCAACGGATGCGTCCGCTGGCAGTCGCGCCTGGACTGGGTGCTGATGGGGTTCTACCACGGGGAGTTTGCCAAGTGCATGCCCATTGTCAAGAACTCGCTTCGGATAGCCCTTTACCAGATGATGTTCCTGTCGAAGATCCCTGCGCCGGCGGCTATCAATGAGTCCGTTGAACTCGTCAAGCGCATCAAGGGGGACCGTCACGCTGGCGTTGTCAATGGCGTGCTGCGAAACATCCTGCGCAACCTGCAATCGATCCGCTATCCCGACCGGAACGAAAACGAAGTGCTGTATCTGTCGGTGCACACGGCGCACCCGCAGTGGCTGGTGCGGCGCTACCTCGACAGATTCGGCAGCGAACAGGCCGAGGCACTCCTGAGTGCCAACAACCAGCGGCCGATGCTGACGCTCCGCGTTAACGGCCTGAAGACCTCGCTCGAAACGGTAGAGCGTGAGCTCACCGAGGCCGATATCAAGTTCGAGGTCTCGCCGGTTCACCCTTCGAGCCTGCTGGTAACGTCACTGCGCGACGTACGCGGTCTTACCCTCTTTGCCGAGGGCCACGTCAGCGTGCAGGATGCAAGCGCCTCACTGGCCGTCCAGCTGGCCAGCCCCAAGCCGGGTATGAGCGTGATCGATCTCTGCGCCGCTCCGGGCGGAAAGGCCGTGATGGCTGCCGAATTGATGCAGAACAAGGGCTCGGTGATCGCGCTCGAGAAGTACGAATCCAAGCTGCAGTTCATCCGTGATAATGCTGCCCGATCGGGTGTGAGCATTATCAGCCCCCTTCAGGGTGACGCCCGTGAGTATGCCTCTGCGGAAGGGGCCGACATCGTACTCGTGGATGCACCGTGCACGGGGCTTGGTACTCTGTCAAAGAAGCCCGATATCAAGTGGCGCCGTCAGATCGATGACATCCGCAAGATGGTGCAGACGCAGCGGGCCATCCTCGAGAATGCCGCGAAACTGGTCAAGGTTGGCGGCTGCATCGTGTACTCTACCTGCACGGTCGAACCCGAAGAGAACACGGAAACGATCGCATGGTTCCTCGGGTCACACGCGAACTTCTCGCTCGACCCGGCTGAGTCGAAGCTGCCGGCCGATGTATGTCAGGATGGATATCTGCAGACGTTTCCGCACAAGCATCGCAGTGATGGTGCGTTCGCGGCAAGACTTGTCCGCACGGCCTAATCTTTTGCCGTAGACGTCCATGGAACATCGCTGACGCCTTCCTCAGCATTGATGCGGCGTGCGGCAACGAAGAGGAAGTCCGACAGTCGGTTGACGTAGTGAATGACCACATCGCCAAGGGCTTCGTGGCGCGCCAGGCCGACAATGCACCGCTCAGCACGACGGCATACCGTGCGTGCCAGGTGTGCATATGCCGCTGCTGAGCTTCCACCAGGGAGGATAAAGTTCTTGAGTGGCTCAAGACGCTCCTCGTGCTCGTCGATCCAGTGCTCGAGTTCCTCGACGTGGCTCTGCGAGACGCGCGGGATGGCATACACCGGAGGCGGGTCAAGGGGCGTGGCAAGGTCGGCACCAAGCGTAAACAGGTCCGAAGCAATCCGGTCAAACTGCGCTTTCAATGGCGCAGGCAACGCATGCGTGCGGAGGATTCCGATGACGGCGCTGAGCTCGTCGACGGTGCCATAGGCCTCGATACGGAGGTCGTCCTTCTGAACCCGGACGCCTCCGAACAACGCCGTAGTGCCGTCGTCGCCCGTCTTGGTGTAGATGCGTGTTGCCATAGGACGCGAAGATACCCCGACAAGGGGTTTCGTAGGTTTGCACCGCTATGCGCACCATGAACATCCTCTTTATCGGCGACGTTGTCGGGCACACAGGCCTGCGTGAACTGCTACGTCAGATGCCGGAGCTGCGCGAGCGCTTCCGGCCCGACTGCATCATTGTGAATGGCGAGAACATCGTCGATGGCAAGGGGCTTTCCGAAAAAGAAGCCAACGAGCTTTTCAGCGCTGGCGTCCACTGCATCACCACCGGCAACCATGTGTGGGAAAACTGGAAGTCTCGGCCCCTTCTGGCCGAGCGCACCG
This sequence comes from Bacteroidota bacterium, assembly GCA_003488525.1. Taxonomy (GTDB): domain Bacteria; phylum Bacteroidota; class Ignavibacteria; order Kapaibacteriales; family Kapaibacteriaceae; genus UBA10438. The sequence continues at coordinate 6,838 of DNLG01000048.1, forward strand.
ACGTTCTGCGCCCGATGAACTATCCGTCCGAAAATCCGGGACGGGGCTGGACGCTGATCACGCTGCCCGATCAGCGTGTTGTGGCCGTCATGCAGGCCCAGGGCCGCGCCTACATGCAGGCGATCGACTGTCCGTTCAAAGCCGTCGATGCAGCAATCAAACGCGTGGCCATGAACACAAAGATCATCGTGCTGGACTTCCATGCCGACGCGTCAGCGGAAAAGATCGCCATGGGATGGCACTGCGACGGACGCGTCAGCGCCGTGCTCGGAACGCATACGCATACGCAGACGGCCGACGCCAGGGTGCTCCCCGAGGGCACGGCATTTATTTCGGACGTAGGCATGACCGGCCCGTACGACAGCGTGCTCGGCATGAAGAAGGAGATCGCTCTCAAGCGGCTACTTCTGCAAACGGCACACAAGTACGAAGTAGCAGAGAACGATCACCGCGTGGCCGGCGTTGCTCTGGTGGTCGACGAAGTAAGTGGAAAAGCTGTGTCGATCACCCCGTTCATGTCACCACCATTTCAGAACCAGTCATGAGCCGCACAGAGCCCCCTAGCGCCCATCTTGCCCGAGCCATGGTGCATCACAAGGTGAAGATCCTCTGCACAATGGGTCCGGCCGTCGCCTCCACGGATCGCATCATTGCCCTGGTCAAAGCCGGTGCAACGGCATTTCGACTGAACATGTCGCATGGTGATCACGCCACTCATGCGGGCATGATCTCCATGATCCGCAAGGCAGAAGAAAAGCTCGATGTACACCTGCCGATCATCGTGGACCTGCAGGGACCGAAGATCCGCGTGGCTGATTTCACACATGTAGATGCGATTCCGCTGGTTGCCGGGACGGATATCCGGATCGTGGACGCCGGAGTGGCGAAGTCGGTAACGTTCAAGCCCACAGAGACGGTCATTCCGGTGACCTATCCATCGATCGCCCGCGACGTCAAGAAGGGCCATCTTCTGCTATTCGATGATGGACTGATCAAGGTGCAGGTGCGGGAGACGGACGGTACCTCCGTTCGTGCGATTGTCGTTCATGGGGGCCTGCTCAAACCTCGCAAGGGGCTGAACCTGCCCGATACACAGGTCTCACAACCGTCCATGACGGCCAAGGACAGGGCTGATGCGAAGTTCGCTGTGCAGAACGGTGCCGACTACATTGCGCTTTCGTTCGTCCGCAAGGCAGCCGATGTGGAGGCTCTTCGACGTCAGATCTTGAGGTGCGGCGGATCGCAATGGGTGATCGCAAAGGTCGAAAAGCCAGAGGCTCTGCAGAATATCGAGGCGATCGTCGATGCGGCCGACGCAATCATGGTTGCCCGTGGTGACCTCGGCGTCGAGATACCGGCAGCATCCGTCCCGATCGTTCAAAAGCGTATCATTCATCTCTGCAATGCCAAGGCAAAGCCGGTCATCACAGCCACGCAGATGCTCGAGTCGATGATCCACAATGCCCGGCCGACACGTGCCGAAGCAAGTGATGTTGCCAACGCCGTGCTCGACGGAACCGATGTCGTGATGCTCAGCGCTGAAACCAGCGTCGGGGCCTATCCGACGGAGGCCGTGCATACCATGCGCACCATCTGTGAGCAAGCCGAAGAGGTACTGCTCAACGACGGACGTCTGAATGAACACTACGAGCCACCCAAGGGTGGACATCGCTCAAATACAGAGTCGATCGCCGTTGCCGTAGCCCAGATCGCCGAGGAAAAGCGCCTCTCGGCGATCATCAGTCTCAGTTACAGCGGTGAGACCACCCGCCTGATCTCCAACCAGCGGCCCCGTGCTCCCATCGTCTCCGTCACCACCGACCTTGGTGTTGCCCGTCGGATCGGTCTGCTCTGGGGCGTGACCGGGATGCTGATCGAGACGCTGCATTCGACCGACGAGACGATCGATCACATAAAAACGACGATGCTCCGTGAGAAACTCTTTCCCGCCGGAGCAACCGTCGTCTTTACGATCGGGCGCCCCCTGGTCGGACGCGCCCGCACAAACATGCTGTCGATCGAATCTCTCGAAAAGTAAACCGACGCCCTACTTCTGCCCGGGTGTCTGTGAGGCACCGGGCGATGACGGTTCTTTCATGGCAGCCGGATCGGGCTTAAGAACCATCTCGCCAAAGTTCACGCCGGTGAGATACTTCTTGGCCGAAGCAAGGATCTTCTCCGGCGTCAGCGTGCGAATGAACTCATCACGAAGTTTGTAATTCGCATACGGCTCTTCGTCGGCATCGAACTGCGACATCACCCGCAGCCAGTACTGGTTTGTCTTGAGCTGCGTTTCGCGCTCCTTGGTCTGGATCTCCCGAACCTTGGCCACCAGCGAATCCGGTACTGCCTTGGTCCGAAGCGTTTCCATTTCTCGCTTCACGGTCGAAACGAGCTCGTCCACACGGTCTGGGTTGCAGCTGAACACCACAACAATGCCGAACTCCTCTTCAGGAATGCGCTCGATGTTCGGCTGAACGCTGACGAAGTACACGCCCCCTTTTTCTTCGCGCATCTGCTCGCGCAGCTGGATCTCCATGACCTCGCAAAGTGCACCGACGTCATACCGGTTCTCCGGCGTGTATTTGATCGGACCGCTGGTGGTGAGAATGACGAAGCTCTTGGCCTCCTGCCCCTTATAGACGGTCTTAGTAAACACACCCTTGCGTGAGCGAATGCCGACGTCTTTCCAGGTCTCCTTCGTGGGGTTTGATGGCAGGGAGCCGATGTAGGTCTCACAGAACTTCTTCAGCGTGTCCTCATCGAAGTTGCCGACGAAGTAGAAGGTGAAGTCAGAGCCATATTTGAAGCGCTCGCGGTACAGGTTGTATGCCTTATCGAGATCTACCTTGTCGACATCTGCCTCGGACATCGAACGCGACCGCGGGTGATTGTTAGTCATTGTCGTCATAACGGTATCGAAGAAGGTGCCCTCGGGACTCTTCTCCTTGTTGGCAAGCTCGGCCTTCATCTTCGTCTTCCACGACTGGAAGGCCTCCACGTCCTTGCGTGGACTCACAAAGCCCAGGTGCAGAAGCTCGAAGAAGGTTCGCAGATCCTTCGGCGATGAACTTCCCGACATCAGTTCGCGCTCCATGCCGATCGTGGGGCTGATACCGACGTTCTTGCCGGTGAGCACCTTCATCAGATCGTTCATCGGAAGCGAGGCCAGCCCCGACTGATCGACGACTGTGGCTGCGACCATGTTCGTGAAGTGGTCTTCCTCTTTGGCCAGGGATTGTCCGCCCCAGCTCTGTGCCGAGAACAGGATCTCGTCGTTCTTGTAGTCAGTCTTCTTGTACACCACGCGAGCCCCATTCGAGAGAATGAGCTCCTTGCCCTGCACATCCGACAGGTCCGTCTGCTTTACGATCGTGCCCGGTGTTGGCATGGTTTCGACAAGGGGCTTTGTGGGCACATTATCGACGTATGCCGCGATGTTCTTTGCCTCAATGGCCGACAGAAGACTGCGAACCTGAGCTTCCGTTGGCTTGGCATACCCGTTACCCTCAGGAACAGAGATCATGATCACACGATTGGCTGTCGTGATCATCGATGCTGCAATGGCATTCACCTCCGCCAGCTCGATCGCCGGTACGTACCGCTGATAGATCGCCCACTCGTGTTCAATGCCGGGAACGCTCTCAGCCGTCAGGATATGCCGCGTTAGCTCATCGGCGAACTGACGTGATTCGGACTTGTCGCGTTCGTTGTAGTAGGTCTCCATGCGCGAAAGAACCGACGTGCGCGCACGCTCCAGCTCCGTTGCTGTAAATCCATGACGTTTGGCACGCTCGAGTTCTGTCAGCAAGGCATTCATCGACTTCAGTACATTCTTATCCGAGGCCGTCGCCATCGAATAGAGCGCACGATTTTGCCGTGTAAGTCCGAAGTCGCCCAGGAATGCAGAACTAAATGGGGGTGGATTCTTGCGAGTGAGCTCACTCAACCTGACGTTGACCATTTCATAGGCCATCTGCCGCACAATAGTCTTGCGGTAATCGGCATAGGTCGAGATCGTGTCTGCCGGACGCTTGATCATCATCGTGATGGAAGCGGATGTCAGCTCCGGATCGGATGCAACGGAGATCAGCGTCTCACTATGCGTCGGCAGCACCAGTGTTGGACGCTTCTGGTACTTTTCACCCGTGGAAGGGGGCGATGTAAAATTGTCGCGCAAAAGTGCTTCCATCTTGGCTGGGTCAAAATCACCAACCGCTACGATGGACATGTTCAATGGATTGTACCATGTGCGATAGAAGCGACGGAGGTTGTCTGCCGGAGCTCGCAGCAGCACATTCGTATCGCCGATCACATCTCGCTTGGCGTACTTCGAACCATAGTACATCACGTTGCGGTGCTGTTCCATCACACGCTCGTCGGCTCCGCGCCGCAGACGCCACTCTTCGGTGACAACACCGCGTTCCTCGTTGATGTCCTTATCCTCATAGCGCACATATCCTGCCCAGTCACGCAGCACGTGCACGGCCTTTGTCAGATTCTCCGCCTTATCCAGCGGAACCGT
>DNLG01000048.1:11564-21374 GCA_003488525.1 Bacteroidota bacterium
CCCATCGACTCAAGAAAGTTCACCAGCTCAAGCTTGGGAAAACTGTTCGTGCCGTTAAAGGCCATATGCTCGCAGAAGTGCGCCAGGCCGTTCTGGTCATCATCCTCCAGCACCGCCCCAGCGTCCACTACAAGCGTCAGCTCCATGCGGTTGGCCGGACGGGCGTTCTTGAGGATGTAGTAGGGAATGCCCGATTCAAGGCGCCCGGTGCGAATGTTTGGATTGAAGCGCACCTTGTCGGCATCCGAGAACGTGCCCTGAGCCATGGCCGTGCAAGCCATGACAACAAGGACAAGCATTCGTGCAAGCATTCTGTTCATTGAGATCTCCAGAGTGGTGATTGTTCGCGGTGTTTGACCAAAAGGCTGTCTGTAATGTTTCGATTCGTCACGTCCTACCCGTTGGTTTCCGGATGCTGCCGTTGAAGCTCCAAAAGTGTACATCTGATCAGCTGCTCCAAGACTCCGAGATCGAGATCGGTTATGCGCTTGAAGTACAGACACGACGCACCCATTCTGTACTGGCCGAGCTGCTCAAGAAGCTCCTTCTGCTGCGGAGATTCGGCCGTGAGGTATAGGACAATCTCCTTTGCGCGGATGGCGAAGCCCGTGGCACAGGACTCACCGCGGCGTCCACTCTGGTAGCTGTATCGGTAGGATCCGTAACCGACGATGCTGGGTCCCCACATGACTGGTTCCTGACCAGTCACCGAGCCGAGCAGCCTCATGAGGACGGCACAGTCTTCCTTCTGCTCGCCCTTAGCCCGTGCATCGATGTACTCCATCACACTGGCAGTGGTTGGTTTTGTCTTGTTTTCGGGCAACACTCTTCCTTTTCTGACACGCCCTTGCGACAGGCTAACGGTAGCGCGACGAAATTACGAAGTCCACCGTGGTCGGTCATGCTCGACTTCGAATCTGAACTTCGCTACGCAGAAACGTGTTGCCGCCGTAGGTTTGCATCAGTTTTTCCTGTCACGTACCCCCCAGCCCCATGTCAACAGACGCATCAGGCCCATCGTTCGACCTCAGTGAGGAGCACGAAGCACTCCGAATGCATATCCGTTCCTTCGTCGAAGAGGAGATCAAACCGGTAGCGCTCCAGTACGATGAATCCCAGGAGTTTCCCCATGAGATCTTTCGCAAGCTGGGTGATCTTGGATATCTCGGAATCGTGATCCCGACCGAGTACGGTGGCAGCGGCATGGGATACATGGAGTACGCGATCGTGGTCGAAGAAGTGGCTCGCGGATGTCCGGCTATTGCTCTCGGCGTTGCAGCCCACAATGGCCTGTGCACAAGCCACATTTTCCGATTCGGATCCGAAGAACTGCGTCAGAAGTACATCCCACGTCTTGCCAAGGGCGAGACCATGGGTGCATGGGGCCTTACGGAACCATCGGCCGGCTCGGATGCAGGGGGCACGCGGACCACGGCAGTCCGTGATGGCGACGACTACATCATCAATGGCGCAAAGAACTTCATCACGCACGGCAACGTGGGCGACATCTGCGTTGTGATGGCCGTCACCAACAAGGATGCCGGCAAGCGCGGCATCTCGGCCTTTGCGGTCGACAAGTCGATGGCCGGCTTTTATGGTTCGAAGAAGGAGAACAAGCTGGGCATGCGCTGTTCCGATACCGCGGGGCTGACGTTCGACAACGTGCGCGTTCCGGCCTCACAAATGATCGGGAACGAAGGCGAAGGCTTTGTGCAGGCCCTGCAGATCCTCGACGGTGGACGGATCTCCATCGCGGCTCTGAGCGTTGGACTTGCTCAGGGGGCTTTCGAGGCAGCTCTGGCCTATGCCAATGACCGTCAGCAATTCGGCAAGAAACTCGCCGACATGCAGGCGATCCAGTTCAAGCTTGCGGCCATGTCAATGGAAATCGATGCTGCACGACTGATGACCTACAAGGCGGCCTGGATGCGCGACCAGGGCATGAACTTCAGCGTGGCCGCATCACAGGCAAAGCTCTTCGCCTCCGAGGTCTCCGTCCGCACAGCAGAAGAAGCCATTCAGATCCATGGCGGCTACGGCTACGTCAAGGAGTATCCGGTCGAAAAGTACTGGCGTGACTCGAAGCTTCTGACCATCGGCGAGGGAACGAGCGAGATTCAGAAAATGGTCATCACGCGCAATCTTCTGGCGGAACTCTAAGCCCCCTTCAGGCGAAATCGCCGGACTCAGCGACCGTTTTTGCGCTTGCCATTCCAAAGAGACGGGGCAGGCGGCGGTAAGGGCATTGGGCTGCCGTCCACCGTGGTAAACCGCAGGCCAAGCATCGTCGCAAGTGATGGTGCAAGGTCGACCGGGGCGATAGGACGCGGCGTGGTGATGTTGGCAACACCGCCACCGAGGATCATCATCGGTACCCACCGGTCATAGTCATACGGCGTACCGTGCGTGGCGGCATTTCCACCGATGATCCAATACTGTTTCGGATACATCACGATCTCGCCGGTGCGTCCGGCAAACGTGCTGTTGCGGATGTAGTTCCACAGTTGCTGATCGATCGACGACGGCCGACGATCAGCGATGATCGAGTCTGTGGCGATGGCTATGCCGATCCCGGGGTGCGACGAAACTGCTCGTACGGCCACGTCGATCGCTTCTCGACGTTCATGGTTCGCGATCTGCTTCCAGTTGAGATAGATCGAGGGTTCGTAGATCTCACGCACGTATGACTCGGCAACGTCATCACGCGCCCCGATGGTTTGCACCATGGCACTGTCGATCAGCTTCTGGATTTCAGCCTCACGGATTCGGCCGGCATCGATCACTGCGCGCTGCTGTTCGGCCTGCCGTTTCAGGATCTCCGGAATGGGTGCAACGCCATGGTCGGAGGTGATGGCTAGAACGTAATGACGCCGCCCCACCGTGCGGTCGAGCAGATCGATCAATTGCTCGATGTGCCGATCAGCGCGCACATACATGTCTTCGATCTCCCGACTGTCCGGACCAAAGACATGGCCGGCATAGTCCGTCGTCGATACTCCGACACAAAGAATGTCCGGAGCATCATCCCGACCCAGCTTTTCACGTTCGATCACCGTCCTGGTTGCATCAAACAGCATCTCCATCGAGAAGGGGCTGATCAGAACACTCGCAACAAACTTCTGATGGGAAGGGTCGAGTATTCGGTGCGGAAAGGCATTCGATCCGCCCGGGAAAGCCCCCTCGCCATCGACCGAATCAGGCAGGTTCGACGCCGTGATGGGTTTCCAGACGGCACCGATGTACTTGTCGACATTATGTTTTGCGTTAAGCTGACTCAGCCAAGGGGGCTGAGGGTACGCCGCACTCGACGTCCAGCGTCGCGCGGCCGCATCATACCAGATGCAGGAGGTGGCAGATTTCCCCGCCATAAGAATGGCGGCTCTGTCCTTGATGGCGATACCGACGACCTTCGACTTCGGTTCGCTCCGTCGGAGCAGATCTCCGAGCGTCGGAACCCGGAGGTTTGCAGCACTGAATGTTCCGGTCGTGTCCTGCGCGCAGTACCCGCAGCGGCCGGATGTCAGATCGCAGAAATCATTTCCAACGATCCCGCTCCGGACCGGATAGCACCCTGTCAACAGCGTGGCATGCCCCGGACCCGTGATGTTGTTTGCATGGTCATAGTAGCACGAGGTGAAGTTCGCACCCTCGGCCATCATTCGACGGAAGCCGCCGGCCGTGGTGAATGACCGCGAAAACTTGGACGGATAATCGCCCCGGAACTGATCAAATGACACCACGACGATCAGCCGTGGTCGAGTTTTCTGCGCTTTCGCCGCACCGGTCAGTCCGAGCAGGACGACCGGAATAACAAGTATCGCACCGAACAGTCGGATCAGAGCTGACCCATTGAACGCATCATGGTGGCGACCTCGTAGGCCTGACGCTGGTTGTACTCCGACGTCATCTTGCGGTAGTTGATCAGATCGACGATGATGCCAATAAAGCACAATCCCCCCGTGAACAGATACAGCAATCCGAGACCGATCTGGCCCAGCACGAAGCGCTGAATGCCGGCGATCCCCAGAAAGCCCACCAGCGTCAGCAGAAGGATCATAACCGGTTCTTTGCGGCGCGTGCGGTAGATCGACGCAAACATACCGGCCTGTTGGTCTGTCATCGGCTGCATGAGCGTGTGAAGATACAGTAACTCGTCGCTCTCGGCATCCGGGATGAGTTGGAGAACATTAGCCATGGGAGGTTCCTTGTCAGGAAGAATGAATGGATCGTTTTCGTTTGGCAAGAAGATGAGCACTGCGCGCCGCTAAAAGTCCAGCAGCCGGAACTCCCAGCGGATGGGCCGCCCAGGATGCCGCCAGATCACCGCGGAACAGGTAGGAGACCGACATACCCAGACCGCAGCCCGGGCAGAAGTCGAAACCCATCAGCGTCGGAACGCACACAGTTACATGCCCATCCAGATAGGGTCCGGCCACGGCCAGCCCCACAAGCCCCGTAAGCCAGATGACGGCCTCCAGGGGTACGGTGCGAATGTTGGTGCTCAAGCTTCTCATCGGTCTTTTGACAGCCAATACATGACAATGTTTCACCCGGCAGGTGAAAGTTCCTGTGGAAATCGGCGTAACTCTTTGAATTCTCGCCTTCATGCCCGTATATTTGAGGCCGCATTTTCGGGAACAGTCCCTTACGACACGATTAACCAAGACAGAACATCATGTACGCAGTCGTCGAAATCTCCGGTCAGCAGTACGCCGTCTCCCCCAAGCAGACGGTCATCGTTCCGCTCATGAGCAACAACGTGGGCGAAACGGTTGAATTCACCAACATCCTTCTTGCCAGCGACAACGGTAAAGTTTCCGTTGGAGCCCCGTACATCAAGGGATCGGTCAAGGCAACGGTTGTCGGACACGGCAAGGGCGACAAGGTCCTGGTCTTCCACAAGAAGCGCCGCAAAGGGTACCAGAAGCTCAACGGACATCGTCAGCGCTACACGAGCATCACGATCAACGACATCAATATCTAAGCGAGCACAACAATGGCACACAAAAAAGGTGGCGGGTCTACCAAGAACGGTCGGGATTCAAATGCCCAGCGTCTTGGTGTAAAGAAGTTCGGTGGCGAGCACGTTCTTGCCGGCAACATTATCATCCGCCAGAACGGCACGAACGTCCACCCCGGCAACAACGTCGGCCTTGGCAAGGACTACACGATCTTTTCGCTTGTTGACGGCGTCGTCAAGTTTGAGCGCAAGGACAAGACACGTCTCAAGGTTTCTGTCTATCCAGCAGCCAACTGAGCCAGCGTGTCCACTTCGTTTTGACAGCATAAAACGCCTCCACGTGGGGCGTTTTTTTATGTAATCACCTCTTCCTCCACAGCTTAACTCAACAGGATCGTCACCGTCATGAAAGCCCCCGTTCGCGTTGCCGTTACCGGCGCTGCAGGTCAGATCGGATACAGTCTGCTTTTCCGTATTGCCAGCGGAGAGATGCTCGGCAAGGATCAGCCCGTCATTCTTCAACTGCTCGAGCTCACACCGGCCCTTCAGGCCCTTCGTGGTGTGGCCATGGAGCTGGAAGACTGCGCCTTCCCACTGCTGCATGGCATCGTGCAGAGTGACGATCCGATGGTCGCCTTCAAGGATGCCGACTACGCGCTGCTTGTCGGCGCGCGTCCACGCTCAAAGGGCATGGAGCGCAAGGACCTGCTGGAAGCAAACGCCCAGATCTTCACCGTGCAGGGCAAGGCCCTCAACGCCGTTGCCAGCCGCAACGTCAAGGTGGTGATCGTTGGCAACCCGGCGAACACCAACGCCCTGATCACGGCCAAGAGCGCGCCGGACCTTGATCCGCGCAACATCACGGCCCTGATGCGCCTTGATCACAATCGTGCCCTTGCACAGATCAACGCCAAGACGGGTATCCACACGTCGCAGCTCAGCAAGATGACGGTATGGGGCAACCATTCCGTAACGCAGTATCCTGATGTGTCGAACCTGACAGCGAATGGCTCGCTGGTATGGCCAACGATCAACGATCAGGAGTGGCTCGAGAACGCTTTCATTCCAACCGTTGCCAAGCGCGGCGCAGCCATCATCGAAGCACGCGGATTCTCATCAGCCGCATCGGCTGCCAACGCCGCTATCGAGCACATGCGCGACTGGGTGCTGGGAACAGCCGCCGGCGACTGGACCACGATGGGCATTCCTGCCGACGGATCGTATGGCATCGATGGCGATGTGGTGTACGGTTATCCGGTAACGTGCTCCAACGGAGAGTACACGATCGTTCAGGGTCTGGAGATCAGCGACTTCTCACGCGCCCGTATGCAGGCCACGCTCGATGAGCTCCTTGAAGAGCGCAACGGCGTCCAGCATCTCTGGTAAGAACAAGCATCATCGTTTTGATCAGAAGGGGGCGGCACAAACCGCCCCCTTTTCATTTTGCAGCGGCATTGCGCGGGATGATCACAACGGCTCCGGGAGACATTCTGGTTGTCGCCCCGCTGGTAAGCTCAAAGCACAGCTCCAGCAGACCCGGGTTGTGGCCCACGAGAATAACGGCTCCATCGATACTGTCAAGTTCGCGAACAATGTCCTGAAGGGTCGATACGGTAGCCTCATAGATCCGTTCATCGTAACGAACACGATCCGGATTCCAACCATACGCCGATGCGATCAACTCCGCCGTCATCGACGTTCGAAGAGCCGGTGATGCGATAATCGCGCTGACCTTGGGATACCAGCGCACGAGCTCCGCAGCGGCATGCCGGGCATCCTCGATTCCCTGCTGCGCAAGTGGCCGATCGAAATCACGTGTATGGAGGTGGGCAGACTCGGCCTTGGCGTGCCGTACGGCTATAAGCGTGTGCATGGTGGTGATCACTGCGTACGAACGGTGAAGAACAGAACAACGGTAACGGCTGCCGCAGCAACGTAGATAAGCGGTTCGAGAATGTCGTCCCAGACGGATGACTCGGGGTGTGGCAGTGCTGCATGCGTTGCCATATGCTGACGGGATTGGTATGCGTCCACGTTCATGCGCGCCATCGTGGCACGATGCGTCACGGGAGCAAGTGCCAGGGGGCGCCCCTTGCACTCGGCAGACAGCTGCACGATGATGCTGCGCTCAACGCTATCACTTGCCGACGATGGAGCGTAGCGCGTGGAGGCGTTTTCGATCACAACGCTCACGGCAGGTGCTGTCGTGTCAGCCACGGGCATCGTCCTGATGCCGCGCTCCTCTAAACGGCGCTGCACGAGCGAGCGAATCCAATCGGCATCGGGATGCTGACGCACTGCAAGTGGCACCACAGCCCCGGGCGCGAGATCGCATCGGGAGATCATCGTGTCGGCAAGATCTCGTACCGATGCCTCGATCACATCAATCGTGTGCGGCAGGTCGCCGGCGGTCTGACCAGCAGCGGTAAAGGTCCAGACACCGCAAAGGATCACCGTGAGAAGCGTTTTCACAGCGCATTGCCGCTGTGGTTATGACGCAGGGCCAGCACGGCTGAAACAAGTTCGTTCTCCCGGTCCGACAATGCCGGACGGATCCGCAGCGGTCGACGTCGCTCCTTGATGTAGAGTCGAATGATCGGTGTTGTCGGCCGAACACGCACACGACGGTCCTTCCCGATGATGATACGGTCGATCTCATCCGAAGTAAACGTCCGCTCGTGAAAGCGGTTAACGAACGTGATAAAGTCGGAACCAACGATGATCACCCGGTCCATGATCATTTCAACAACGAGTGCGATCACCGACAATGCAACAAACAGCCCCAGCACAACAACGACGGGATCGTTCACGACTACAACGAGGAGCCCTTCCTGAAGTTGACTGAAGTACAACGCGCGGATGATCACGTAGCAGATCAGCGTAACGGCATAGACGGCAACCGACTGCCAGTAGAAGTCGAGCTGCACACTAAAGACGTTTGCTTCATGTTTCATCTGCGTCATTGTTCTGCCCCCTTCCACGAACTTACGCGCATGACCAGCTCAGCCACATCGCCGGCCGCATCGGGTCTGCCAAGCTCTGCCATGCGTGAGGCCATCGACGCCTGCATCGCCCCGTTGCTCATGATCCGATCGATCGCCGGCAGCAATTCGTCAACGAGTCGATCATTCTCGAGAACAACCGCGGCAGCATGTCGTTCCACAACGTTCGCATTGTGACGTTGCTCGTTTGTGGAGGCCGACGGAAGCGGGATCAGGATCGCCGGCTTGGCCACGATGCCGAGTTCGGCGATCGTGGTTGCTCCACTGCGCGAAACAACCAGATCGGCCGCTGCATACGCCGAGCCCATGTTATCGATGAACTCCACCATGCGCACGTTCTCCGGCAGGGGGCGAGCAGGAACGTGACCCTTGCCGGTCTGCCAGAGCATCTGCCAGCCACGTTGCTCGATCAACGGAAGTGCATGTTCGATGGCCTCATTGATCGAACGCGCCCCCAGGCTACCGCCGAACACCAGCACGGTCGGACGTTCAGGGTCGAGCCCCCACCACGTGCGCGCATCATGCTGCGAGGCCGAGCGGTCTATCTGCGTGCGCACGGGATTACCCAGCACATGCAGCCGCGACTGCATTGAAGACGGGTAGAAGGTGCGGCTGTCCTCGAACGCAAGAACAACAGCCGCGGCATGCGGAACGAGTCTCGCATTGCTTTTACCGGGATTGAGATTCGACTCCAGTACGAACAGTGGCACACGTTCCCTGGCCGCCGCAATGCCCGCAGGATAGCTGATGTAGGCTCCCGTGCAGATTACAGCATGGGGTTTGAAACGGCGGATCGCGCTTCGCGCGATAGCAATGGACCGTAGGATCTTGAATGGGAGCGTGAGCGTCGATAGCGACAGACCGCGGAATCCCTCGATCGGCATACCGATGTAGTCGTATCCCATCGACGGAATCAGACGTGTTTCCATCCTGTCAAGACTGCCCAGGAAAAGGGGCGTGCAGTTGCCGTTCGTGCGCTCGATCAGCTGCTCGACAACGGCAACGGCCGGAAAAATGTGTCCGCCCGTACCACCGCAGGCGACCACAACGCGGAGTGCGTCGCTCATGGATGAAGTCTCACGAATGCCACGAACGGTGAATCATGGCCGGCAAAATAGGCCTCCGTGCGTAATTTCAGGCCACGTAACGTACCGTAACAGGGGTCATCATGCGGCATCTTCTTCAAGCTCTCACGCTGGTACTGTGCATCAGCGCCGCGAGCGCACAGCAACCAAACGTCAAGCACTACATACAGCAGGTCGCTGCAGGCTGGACGTCGGATGCAAAGAAGGCGTTGCCTGACCTGCTGATCGAAGCTCCGGACGATCCGGGCGTGCTGTTTCTGCATGCCTCGCTGATCGAGGATGCAAAGAAGGCAAGCCCCCTGCTTGAGCGCATCGTTGATGCATTTCCGAAGTCGGAATGGGCCGATGATGCGATGGCCCGACTGATCATCATCTCAGCCACGAAGAACGACATGGAAAAGGCACGCAAGACCTTCGCCACCATGCGTGATCAGTACTCGCAGAGCGATCTCCTGCCCGTGGTATATGAGATCATGCGCTCCACGGTCGGCGCTCCGGCTCCATCGGAACGACCGCCTGTAGCCGCTACAACGACCAAGCCGGCAGCGGCGACTCCGACGAAGCCTGCGTCGAACGGATACTCGTTGTCGGTGATGACCACCACAGAGCGCTCCGAAGCAATGCAGTTTGCCGGCAAACTCAAGCGCAAAGGCATCAAAGCTGGCGTTGTTCCGTTGCCGGGCAGTGCTGTGACGCGGTATTCGGTTCGCGTGGGAGATTACGAAACGGAAGCGGAAGCGCTCAAGGACCTCGTGCTTGTCCG
>DNLG01000048.1:21644-22478 GCA_003488525.1 Bacteroidota bacterium
CGCAGAGCTCCGACGTCAATGCAGAACGTGTGTCGATCGACGCGCAGATCCTGCGATCACTCGACGGTTCGGCACCGCTCATGGAATCCTCCGTGTTTCCGCAAAGCCTGATCAATCTTTCGCCACTGGCGGACGACTCTTCCGATGCGTTCGGTCGATACGTACGAGCCTACTATGGCGGACTCATGCCCGGGGCCCCGGCTACGGATGGCATGCTCGCGGGCGAGGTTCTCGACGGACGCTGGAGAGGTCTTGTGCAGGTGGACGATGTCCTGCGGTTTCAGGCCGATGCATCCCTGATGCTGCGTGGCGGCACAACGACAAATGATGAGAACACCAAGCCATTTCTACTTGCACGCCCATCGGTACGCTTCATGGGATCGATGGGAGGGGGCTTGGGGTACTTCCTGGATCTGTCAAATGGACGCCGATTGCTGGGTGCGGCGCGGCGCATCGCCCGTACCGACCCTACGCTTGCGCGCACCACCAAGTTTATCAGCGAAGACACGTCGTTCTTCGACCGATACGTTGGTTATGTGCAGTACCAGACGTCATGGATGCGCATCCGATTCGGACGTGAAGCCATGCAGTGGGGGGCGAGTCCGATCGACAACTTCATTCACTCGCTCGAAGCCCCCTTGCTCGACGGACTACTTATCGATGTGCCGTATAAGCGCTTTCGTTTTTCGATGACGCATTCGGCAGCCAACAGCCTTGATACAAGCGGCACATCCGTCACCGGGAAGTTTATCGCACCGCATCGTATTGCCTTCGAGCACACGAACTGGCTGAACCTTGCCGTCACAGACATGAACGTCTATTGGGGCAGGGGTA
>DNLG01000011.1:0-2630 GCA_003488525.1 Bacteroidota bacterium
GCTACGATGATGGACTTTCGCGTCAGCCAGGCGGACGGGGTTTGCTTCGTCTACGTCCTGCCATACAGTCCAACAGAGGCACTCGTTGAGTGCACGGTCTTTTCCGGCTCAACGTGGCCTCAGTCGCTGTATGAAGATCGACTGAAGGCCTACATGCGTGACGTTATCGGGATTGTCGGCTATGACGTGATCGCCACCGAGACGGGCGCAATTCCGATGTGCGACAGGGTGCCCATTCGCCAGCGTGGTGACGCTTGGATCGCCATCGGTGTTGCGGGTGGACTCACCAAGCCAACCACAGGATACACGGTGGCGCGTTGTGTCAGGGATGCCTATCGTTTGATGTTGCAGTACAGGTCGACGGGGACGTTTTCGCCCCCTGAGTCCGCTCACTGGCGCTTTGACTGGTATGACCGGCTATTGCTGAGGATCATTCGTGATGAACCAGCCGTTGTACCACGCATCCTGTGGACGCTGTTTGAGCGTAACCCCGTCGAACGCATCCTACGGTTTCTCGATGAGGAGACACGTCTGCGAGAAGAACTTTTGATATTCTGGAGTCTGCCATGGCGTCCGTTCCTTCGGGCAATCATCCGACGCTGATCGTTCTGCTCAGCGCCGTTGCTGCTGTAGCGCTGCAGGAGTTTGGTCTGGCATCATCTCCCGTTGTGCTCGGTTTGGCAATAGCGCTGCTGGGCATTCCTCATGGCGCGGTTGATCACCACATGATGGGAGTGAAAGGGGGCCGGCGGACCGCTGACCTGTTTCGCTATATCGCAGCGATTGCGCTTGTGATCGCGGTCTGGCTGATCTCCCCTCCAACAATGCTTGCCGTGTTTCTCATGAACTCTGCATGGCATTTTGGAGACTGCGATGTGCCGCATGCCGGACGTCTGCACTGGCTCCGCGCACTGACCTACGGGTCATCGATCCTCACGTTGATCATCGATCCTCGTTCACCGACGATACAGCCCATTATCGAGGGGCTTCTCCGACAGCCGATCGACCCTTGGATGTTCGTTGGGTTTGAATCATACCGTGCCGCCGCAGCCGCGTTGGTCGTGATCATACCGTCCATGGTTTCAGTGCCCGTCATCCGCCACCGTCTGATCCGCAGCGCTCTCATCGTTGCAGTTGCCTACAGCGTTGATTCCTTACTTGCCTTCACGTGGTACTTCACCATCGTCCATGCCCTTACGAGCATGAATGATCTGCGTCACCACCTCGGTGGCCGCTTCCCCTGGTCATGGCGCGAACTGATCGTGGCCGCAGCGCCGCTTTCTGTGGTCTCGTTCATCGGAATCGGCCTTGCCATGCTGTTTCTTCCTCAAACATCCGGCCTCGTTGCCCTCTTCGTTGCCCTCAGCGCACTCACGCTACCACATAGTGTGCTGTTTCATCGGATTTACAAGATGAGGTTGTAGAAGCAATGACAGATGACGTGTAGGGTCGCAGCATGCTGCGACCCCACGACGAGTGACCTCACACCCCACACCCCACACCTGTGCGAAGCACCGTATTTTCGTCCCTATGGCAACGGCACAGCGAGATATCGTCAAAGGTCCAATTGAACTGAAGGGGCGCCCCCTACCGGACCTTGAACAGCTCCTTATCGAGCATGGGGAGCGTCGGTATCGGGCCCAGCAGGTGTATGATGGACTGTACATTCAGCGGGCGGACGATGCTGCCTCGATCCAGGTGCTACCGCAGGCGTTGCGAGAGAGGCTCGATACGGAGTTCCGGTCGCAGTCTGTGAAGCTCACCACGAAGCAGCACTCCGATGACGGGACGATCAAGTTCCTGTTTGAACTCTATGATGGACGTCAGGTTGAGAGCGTCCTGATTCCAAGTGAAATGGTTGAAGCTGATGGACGTCCACGTCGGCTTACGCTGTGCGTTTCCACCCAGGTGGGCTGCAATCTTGGATGCGTGTTCTGTGCGACGGCATCGTTGAAGCTCACACGCAACCTCACTGCAGGTGAGATCGTGGACCAGTTTCTGCAGGCGCAGAAGCACACCGAGAAATCCATCACGAACATCGTCTTCATGGGCATGGGCGAGCCGATGAATAACTACGATAACGTGATGAAGGCCACCGAGATCTTTACCGACCAGCGCACCAAGATGGTGGCGCCGCGGCGCACAACGCTTTCAACGGCGGGGGTGGTGCCGGGTATCATCCGTATGGCCGACGAAGGGCGCATCATCAAGCTTGCGTTGTCGCTGCATGCCACGACGCAGGATGTGCGCGAGCAGCTGATGCCGATCGCCAAGAAATATCAGCTTCCGGAGCTTGTTGAGTCGCTCGAATACTACTACCGCAAAACACGCAAGAGCATCACGTACGAATACATCCTGTTCGAAGGCATCAACGATTCCATCGACGACGTCAAGCGTCTGGTACGTCTGGCGCGTCGCATGCCAACGAAGGTAAACGTCATCCCGTTTCACGACATCGACTTCACGCAGCCGACGGGATTTGCCCAGACGCTGCGTCCAACATCGAAGGAGAAGTTCGACTGGTTCCTCAAGCAGCTGCGTGATGAAGGTGTTACGGTATTCATCCGTTCATCAAGCGGACTCGACATCGACGCCGCCTGCGGTCAGCTTGCCTTCTCGCACGAAGGGGG
>DNLG01000011.1:3014-3646 GCA_003488525.1 Bacteroidota bacterium
GGCTTTGTGGTGCCGACCGCAGAGCCCATCGGAGGCGACTTCTACTTCGGCGTCATCTCCGCTGCAATCCCAACCGTGGGCTTCGGTGTGTTTGACATTGGTAGCGTCGTTCTGGCCCGGTCGTTCATACCCGGCCTTTCGATGCGCGAGCAACTGTCGCTTATCAACCTCAAGGCAACCGTGTATCAGGGCGAGAATGGTCTGGTCGAAACCGGACGTCAGATGTACGCTGTCGGCATCAACGGTACGTGGCTCAACGACGTGAATTTTATCGGTCACCTCTACGGCGTCAGTACCTTCACGGGAACACGCTCACGCGTCAGCAGCGTCGTGTTTGCCAAGGCCTTTGGCCGCGATGACTACACCGTCAACCTCGGTTCGCTCGGAAGCTCTTTCCGCTTCCCCTACGCCAGCGGCACGTTCGGCGTTGGTCTGATGATCGACGTCCGTTTCCCCGAGTTTCATGACCTGCATGCCATGGCAGAGCTCTGGGGTGTCGACATTCAACGTCCAGCCCAATCAGTCTTCATCCTCGGCCTTCGCAAGGTCAACACGTCAACCACGATGGACTTCGGTCTCGGCCTCTTCCCAGGGGGCGTCCTGGCTCCGGTGATCAATTTCGCGTATACTCC
>DNLG01000011.1:3905-4179 GCA_003488525.1 Bacteroidota bacterium
CCCAGTACCCAGTACCCAGTACCTTATTCCCCGCCTCTCCTTATATTTGTCGTCCCGGTTCGGTAGCTCAGTTGGTAGAGCAATGGACTGAAAATCCATGTGTCGGGGGTTCAACTCCCTCCCGAACCACGCTATGAGGCGCCCCTTGGGCCGATTCTCGAAAAATTAGACCCTCTGAAACTCATTGTTTTCAGAGGGTCTTTTTTGTTTGCTTGGTTATGCGCCGCTGCCCGATTGGTTATCTGGATCTCTTTTCTGACGTCGGCGGACTGAC
>DNLG01000095.1:0-1323 GCA_003488525.1 Bacteroidota bacterium
CGAAGATGAAGGCGATGCGCTTGCCGGACAGCGATTCAAGCTGCTGGCTGTAGGTGGACTGTCCGCTCTGAGAGCGTTGCTTGTTGCGCGTGCTGGTGTCGTCGAGTGCCAGACCCAGCTTCTGAATGGTCGTTACGATCACCTTGTCGGCGTAGTCATCCGACAACAGGCGACGCACAAGGGCAGCGGTGTTGGTGTTCTCCTCGACGCAGCCCTCCTGAAAGCGATTGAACTCCTCACGAGTCTGACGGTCAAGGTCCTTTCGGTCGACCACGAACACGCACTTGTGAATGCTCTCGTTCTCCTTCAGCAGCGTCGAGGCCTTAAACGACGTAAGCGTTTTGCCACTGCCGGTAGTATGCCAGATATAGCCATTGCCGTTGTTCTCGTCAATGCACTTCACCAGGTGCTGCACCGCATACACCTGATACGGACGCATGATCATCAGACGCTGCTCGCCGGCTAGCAGCACCATGTATCGACTGACCATGCGGGCCAGATCACACTTCTTCAGAAACCGGTCAGCAAACTCATCGAGGTGAGTGATCTTACGATTATCCTCGTCGGCGAACTCATATACCGGCAGAAAGCGCTCGTCGGCGTTGAATGCGAAGTGTGCTGTGTTGTTGTTCGTGAAGTAGAAGGTGCGATCGCGATTACTCACGATGAACAGCTGTAGAAAGCAGAGCAGCGTCTTAGTGTAGCCGTTGCCGGGATCTTTCTTGTATTCGACGATCTGCTCCATTGCCCGACGTGGGCTCACTCCGAGCGTTTTCAGCTCGATCTGCACTACCGGGATGCCATTCATCAGCAGGATGACATCATACCGATGATGACTGTTGTCGGTGTTCATGCGCAGCTGATTGATCACCTCGAACTGGTTCTTGCACCAGTCCTTGATGTTCACCAGCGAATAGTTCAGTGGCGTTCCGTCATCGCGGGTAAAGGAATTGTAGGTTCGCAGCGTCGTCGACGCCGCGAACACATCCGGCGAAACGATCTCATCCAACAACCTCGCAAACTCCGCATCGGAGAGCGTCACGCGGTTGAGTGCCTCGAACTTCTCCCGGAAGTTCTTCTCCAGGGATGCGCGGTCTGTAATGTCCTTACGGTAGTCGTATTTGAGACCCTGCAGCACTCCCAGCAGACCGTATTCAATGTCCTGCTCTTTGAGCGTTGTACGCCGTGAATCTTGCGGATTTTGGTATGAACTCAGTGGATCAACCGACATGGATGGCTCGTGGGAATTCTATCAGCGCAAATCTAGTAACTGCGGGGTACTACCATTAGAAACCAGCCGCATCATGCAAATTTGCGCCATGG
>DNLG01000095.1:1549-2769 GCA_003488525.1 Bacteroidota bacterium
GGAGTCATGATCTTCCAGGTCGTAATCACGCTCGGCATCAGCTGGCTCTTGCACCTGGACTCGGGTGGCAAGGAGAGCTTTGAGGTGTTTCCGTCAGCTCTCACTGGTCTTGTTACCGCAGCCATCATGTCCGCCCTTTGGCAGACCAAGCTCAAGATCTGGATCGATGATAACGGCCTACGCCTGCGCATGCCCCCTTTCCATCTCTTCAGCCAGCGAACGATCCGCTGGAGCGAGATCGAATCGGCAACGATCCGCAAGGTGAGCCCCTTTGGCGAGTTCGGCGGCTGGGGTATCCGCTGGAACCTGGGCAAGAAGATGGGTTACGTCTGGAATGGCAAGCAGGGTATCGAGCTCAAGCTCACGAGCGGCAAATCCGTTGTCGTGACCATCATGGATCTGCAGGGGGCTCGCCAGGCGCTCGAGGGGCGTACGATGGTGATCGATAAGATGTAACGAACGACGTAACAATGAAATGACAGGAAGCTAACACAGCGGTATCAGTGTGGTGAAACTGCATGGATAGGTTCGCAGCGCCTCTGCACGGCGTGGCGACATCGAAAATCCATGTTTCATTACTCACCGGAGATCACCATGATCCTGCGTTATGCTCTATTGATTGCTGCCGTGGCCTTTACGGCAGTAAGCGCACAGGACTTTCCTGCTCGCATCGAACCAGTCACAATCATTCCCTATCTGCAGGGACGTGTTGTGATTCCGCCATCACCGCTGAAGTACCAGAACATCTTCGTTGGAGCCGTCGATACGGTCGAGACCAAGGATGGCAAGGCAGCGGCCAAGCAGTGGCATGACTACATCGGTTACGCGGCCGACCCGACGGGTCAGTCCCTCGGCTATGCGATCGTCAACCACGAAATGATCGAGTCAAACGACCGCATCGGCGACGGTGGCGGCATGACGATGTTCAAGCTCGGCAAGAAGGCCGATGGTACGGTGGAGGTTCTAACGCAGACACTTGCCGACGGCCGCACGGGCAAGTTCTTCAACGTTGATTTCAAGAACACTGTTGGCGAAACCGGTATGAATTGCGGCGGCATGTCCTTTCGCAACCGCGTTTGGACCGCAGAAGAATGGTACCAGACCACGAATAAGATGATCTTCGCCGACGGCAAGGGTTTCCGCGATACGTCCGACTTCGAGATCGGCAAAATGCAGCCTTCGGGCTTCCCCGGTCTTGATGGTAAGAAGATCAAGCGTTA
>DNLG01000095.1:3068-3318 GCA_003488525.1 Bacteroidota bacterium
CTCCTGACGAAGTTCGTTGCCGATCAGCCAGGCGACTTCACCAAGGGCAAGCTGTACTTCTACAAGCAGGATGCGAATGCCTTCACCGGCACATGGGTTGAAGTTCCAAATGATCCGGCAACGAACTGGGATATCATGGTTGCCCCTCATAACTGGGCCAAGACCAAGGGTATCACCGGTTTCACACGTCTGGAATGGGGCGCCATCAACATGACCGACGGAAAAATCTATATCACGGAGACCGGAAACG
>DNLG01000095.1:3457-4121 GCA_003488525.1 Bacteroidota bacterium
GACCGTCCGGGTTCGCGCTACAAGGGCGCTCTTGCCGAAGGCTGGACGCTTCCGAAGCACACCTTCGACCGCGCCAAGGAGCAGGGCGTGTCGGTCGACAGCTCTGCCTACTGGGACTATTACGGTCGCGTGCTGGTACTGGATCCAAAGGACAACTCGGTGCGCGTTTTCATCGAAGGTGGACCGTACGTAACCGATGCAAACTCCGTGATGAACCGTTACCCTGAAAAGCACCTCTCCAACCCTGACGGTCTCGGCTTCCTGTACGTAAATGGAAAAACGTTCATGGTGATCGAAGAAGATCTCAATGGCGTAACCTGGGGGCGGATGCCAAACACTGGAATGCGGGGCACGAACTGCGAAGCATGGCTGCTGGATATGTCCAAGGCTCCAACGATCGACAATCTTTACCGCCTTGCCATCTCCCCTTACGGATCGGAGATCACTGGTTTTGCCAGCTACGACGATGGCAATGTCGTTCTCATCAACAGTCAGCACCCCGATAACGCAACCATCAGCGATGCCGCAGCGAAGAACTCCCTGACGTTTGCCATATCGGGTCTGAAGCAGCTCGTCAGCAGCATCGACAACGATGGTGATAAGCAGGCTGAATCCGGAATCCGCGTCTTCCCGAACCCGACCTCATCGCACGTTCAGTTCTCCG
>DNLG01000095.1:4279-19889 GCA_003488525.1 Bacteroidota bacterium
CGCCACCGGTGCCCGTGTTCGCGTTGTTCGTGAGTCAACAACAATGGACATCGCTGACCTTGCTTCGGGTGTGTACTACGTTCGCTTCGTCGACGGTACAACGCGCCAGGTCGTAATCCAGCGCTGATCGGTCCTCGATAAGCCCTCTGCACGACATCTGCTTTTTAACCCGGGGATCGATGGCGCGAGCCGTCGGTCCCCGTTGTTTTCCCCAACCACGCAATTGCCCGGGCGCACCATGAATCGCTACCTGTTTGCAGTGATCCTTGCTTCATTACCGCTGTTCATTGGTTATGAGACACACTATGGCGCCAATGACCGACGTCGCAGCACTGCAGCCATTATCGAGCACGTTACACGTCAGGCCGAACGTCAGGCGCGGACGTTTCGTGATCATGCCGCTCGTATCGAGCACGCTGACTCCATCAAGGGGCTGATGGATTCGTACGAACAACTACGGCTCAGCTACAAAGCCATGGAGCCCCTTATCGAGCATATTGACCCATCGCTGGTATCGATGTTTCTCAACGGTGCGCCCCTTCCCAAGCTCGATACAAAGTCGCAGTTCCTGGACATCCTCGAACCGCACGGCCTTCAGGTCATCGATGAGATGATGGGGCAGACTGCCGATACACTGCTGGCTGCCAAGCTGGCATTGGTCGAAGAGGCGGATAACTTCCTTTCGAATATCACTTCGGCTGGTGGTCTTCTGCGCTCGACGTTGTGGACTGACCGGCTCATGCTGGAATCTGCCCGCACCGGTGTTATGCGCCTCTCGATGATGGGGCTGTCGAACTTCGATCGTCCCGGTACTGAGCCATCGCTGCTTGATCAGCGGCCCATCCTGCAGACGATCCGCGCGTTGATCATGACATTTCACGGCGACTGTGTTCGGTCGAACATCACTGCCATACACGATGAGCTGCTTCGGCACATCGATGGAGCGTTGAATGAGCTACTCACGCCCGACAGTGCGATCGATAAGGTCGAGCTGATCCGCAGGTATCTCGACCCACTCTATGGAGACATCGCTCGCATGCAGCTTTCTCTCGGGATCGAGCTCTCCACCGAGGCCGGCCCGGCCCAGCCAGTCGTAAACCCGACAACCGAAAGCATGTTTTCTTCCACCACGCTGATGCCTTCTTCAGCCAGTGGACTTCATTACAAGAGCATTACCCCTGCCCTTGTCGATCTCGGCCGCTTGCTGTTCTTTGATCCCGTTCTCTCGTCAAACAATCAGCGTGCCTGCGCTTCCTGTCACGATCCGAACAAGGCCTTCACTGACGGACTTAAGCAGGGTATGGCCATTGATCATCAGGGATCGCTAAAACGCAATACACCAACTGTTCTCAACGCTGTGTTTTCGCGGCGGTTCTTCTACGATCTGCGTGCAATGCGAATCAGCGACGTCGTATCGCATGTGATCACCGACGAGCTGGAGTTTCACTCTACGCTGGTCGACGTTGTCGGACGACTCCGACAGTCGGACGAGTACATCCAGCTCTTCGAGCAGGCCACCGCCGCGAAGGGGGCTTCGGCGATCGATCCCACGAATGTCTCCCTGGCTCTTGCTGCCTACCTGACGACACTTGTGAGCTTCAACGCGCCGATGGACCGCTACCTCCGAGGTGAGAACGTAGCAATCACCGCGTCTGAACGTCGCGGCTTCCATCTCTTCATGGGTAAGGCCGTCTGTGCAACGTGCCACTTCCCACCAACCTATGCCGGGTACGTTCCTCCGGCATTTCTCGAGTCGGAGTCGGAAGTGATTGGCGTCCCGCTACGCGCCGATACGGCAGACGCTATCGCCGACCCTGACGTAGGCCGCTCCGGCGGAATCATGCGGGAGAACTCGCCGATCTACCGCGGATCCTTCAAGACTCCAACACTTCGTAATGTGGCGCTGACGTCACCGTACTTTCACAACGGATCCTACACTACGCTGCGTCAGGTCGTGGACTTCTACCACAGAGGGGGTGGGGCTGGTATTGGAATTGATCTGCCTCATCAGACCCTGCCATTTGATCGTCTCGATCTGACTGAGCAGGATGCCCAGGACCTGGTCGCCTTCATGGAGGCACTCACCGACACTTCGCTGAAAGTGGTGGTGCCGACAAGACTTCCACGCTTCGCCTCAGATCAGCTTAACAAGCGTCGAATCGGCGGCGCATACTGATCTGCACAGCAAGCACCCTTCGGTGGGTAACTTGCAGGCATGGTCAGAGGCACTATCATCGCTGCATGGCTTGTCGGGGCCTGTGTTGCTACGGCCGCCGACACCGTGCGCGTCTGCTCGTACAACCTGCTCAAGTTCAGTCAGGATAACGAGGACGGACGCATTCCGCAATTCAAGCGGATCCTTGACAGCATCCGACCCGACATCGTTGTCTGCTCGGAAGTGGCCGATGCGTCGGTCGGACCGCGCTTTGTTTCCGAGGTTCTGACGTATGAACCGTTTGCGGCCACACCATACTACGACGGGCCGGACACGGAGATCACGGTACTCTATAACCAGCGAGTGTTGCGCCTGCTGGGCACGACGAGGATTCCAACGGAACTGCGCGACATCTTCGAGACGACCTTCGAGCATCTCGATGACAAGGGAGATCCTGACGACACACTCGTCGTCTACGGCGTTCACTTGAAAGCCTCGTCGTCGACATCTGATGAGCAGCAGCGAACGCGGGAAGTAACGGCCCTAACCTTACGCATGACCACACGTCGCAACGTCATTGTCGCCGGCGACTATAACGTCTACCGTCCGGACGAGCCGGCCCTTCAGGCCCTTATAGGTCCATCTGCAATCCGTCGATTCATTGACCCACTCGGCTCGAACTGGCGTCGCAACGATGCTGCGTTTGCTTCGTACTACACGCAGTGCACCCGTGCTACAACGATCTCCAGTTGCGGAGGGGGCGTCGATGGCGGCATCGACGACCGCTTCGACTTCATCCTGTCAAGTGCAGAGCTTGCTCCGCGTGTGCTCACATCCACCTACACGGCCTTCGGCAACGATGGCGCCATACGGTTCAACAGATCCATCAACGACCCGCCAAATCAGAAGGTCAGTGCGGAAATGGCCGCTGCTCTTCTTTGCGCCTCTGATCATCTGCCGATCTATGTCGACGTGATCCTCGGTGATGTGCCGGCCTCGGTTGATGACGCCGATGCCACCCCGTGGTGGACCTGTGACGGTCGAACCATCACGGTCGCGCCGGCCACACCCGATGTGTCCGTGTACTCCCTGCAAGGAAATCGTGTGGCACTGCTGCCAACCTCCAATGCGATACAGCGCATTGAGGATCTGCCGACCGGGATGTACATCCTGCAGCAGCAGTTCCAGAACGCGCGGGCTCTGATCGTTCGCTAACGCCTGCTAAGGGGCTCATCAGCCCCCTGACATCACTTTCCGAGAAGCCAGGCGAAGATCAGCGGAGCGACGATTGTGGCGTCCGACTCGATGATGAACTTCGGCGTGGTAATGTCGAGCTTGCCCCAGGTGATCTTCTCGTTCGGGACAGCGCCGGAGTACGATCCGTAGGACGTCGTGCTGTCGGAGATCTGACAGAAGTACGACCAGAACGGCACGTCGTGCCACTCGAGGTCCTGATACATCATCGGCACAACGCAGATCGGGAAGTCACCGGCTATGCCCCCACCGATCTGGAAGAAGCCGACGCCCTTGCCTTCGGAGTTCTTGCGGTACCAGTCAGAGAGCCAGACCATGTAGTCGATGCCGCTCTTCATGGTCGTCGATGTCAGCTCGCCCTTGATGCAGTACGAGGCGAAGATGTTCCCCATCGTTGAGTCTTCCCATCCCGGGACAACGATCGGCAGATTCTTCTCCGCCGCCGCGATCATCCAGGAGTTCTTCGGGTCGATCTCGTAGTACTGCTCCATCTCTCCGCTCAGGAGCATCTTGTACATGTACTCGTGCGGGAAGTAGCGCTGGCCGGCATCTTCGGCCATCTTCCACTGCTTGTGAATGTGCTTCTGAATACGGCGGAAGGCTTCTTCTTCCGGGATACAGGTGTCGGTGACGCGGTTAAAGCCCCCTTCAAGCAAAGACCATTCGTCCTGCGGAGAGAGATCGCGATAGTTTGGCACGCGCTTGTAGTGCGAATGTGCCACGAGGTTCATGATGTCTTCTTCGAGGTTAGCGCCCGTGCACGAGATGATCTGCACCTTGTCCTGGCGGATCATCTCGGCAAGACTGATGCCCAGTTCTGCCGTGCTCATGGCACCGGCAAGCGTGACCATCATCTTACCACCTTCGGCCAGGTGCGTTTCATAACCTTTGGCTGCATCGACCAGGGCCGCTGCGTTGAAGTGCAGGTAGTTTGCTTCGATAAACTGTGATATGGGTCCGCGTTGCATGTCAGCTCCATGTTCGATAGTGGACGGCAAAATTACCACGGATCGGCTACCGCACAGAGGGGAGTGTCCTATATTGTCGGCATGGTACAGCACATTCCCTGGTCCCGGGTAACTGGTTTCTCGGCCGCTCTTCTTGCGCTGATCGCCACAGGCATCGTTCTCAAGAATCTGAGTGGCATTCTCATCCCGTTTGTTCTGGCGGGATTCTTTTCGATTCTGTTTAAACCCTTCGTGCAGACGCTCCGCTCCAAGGGCGTGCCCATGGTCATCTGCCTTCTTCTGGTGCTGCTGATCTCCGGGACGGCACTTTGGGTTGTTTACGTCATCGTTGCCGCGGGAATCGAGGCATTTCAGCAGCGCTCGCTCTACTACTCACAGCAGCTGCAGAGCGTCATTGCTTCCCTCAACGAGGCTATCAGCCCCATGCTGCGGCGGGCAAAGATCAAGACCATCACTTGGGGTGACATCGTATCAGCAGAACGCGTGACGTCGTTCGCGACATCGCAGCTGACGGCAATGTTCACCGTACTTAGTGACGGGTTTATGGTGTTGCTGTATCTGGTCTTTATGCTCCTTGGACACGAGGCCTTTCCTGCAAAGGTTCGTGCGGCCTTCCCCGATGAACGTGGCACGATGGTGCTGGCACTGTTTCGCACTCTTAACACCAAGGTTCGAAAGTATCTGATCGTCAAGACCGGATTCAATCTTCTGAACGGCTTCATTACGTGGATCATCCTTGAGATGTTCGGTGTGGACTTTGCGCCGCTGATCGGTCTTCTGGCCTTCATCTTCCACTACATTCCCAACATCGGCTCGATCATCTCGACGTTGATCCCGTCGCTGCTGTTTCTGCTGCAGACACGGGACATCGCCCAGGTCGCCCTACTGACGGCGATCCTGACCGTCGCACATAACATCATCGGCAACACGATTGAGCCCAAGGTCATGGGCGACAGACTGGACCTGAGTCCGGTTGTGGTTCTCTTTTCTCTGATCTTCTGGGGCTGGATGTGGGGCATTGTTGGCATGGTGCTTTCCATACCCATCATGGCCGTGACGAAGGCTCTTCTTGGAAGCGTCGACTCAACACGTCCGCTGGCCATCCTGATGGGTGCCGGGGAGCCCCCTGCTGTCGACCTTCAAGAGCCTGCTGCATCCTAACTTTGTGCATGCACATTGAGCTTAGTGAGATCACTGTTAACAGTCGGCACGGTCCGATCGTCTCCGGCATTACGCTGTCGATCTCGTCGCCGTCTCGCGTCGTGATCTCGGGTCCGGCCTCCTGTGGCAAGTCTACCCTGATATCGGTTCTTCGCGGCTCGTCCGCGCCGAGCAGCGGCAGCGTCACGGTCGATGGCCTCCCGCTTACCTTCACTTCGGGCAAGCAGATTCGGGCACACCAGCGCCGTGTTGGCGTGATCGCGCAGATACCGGTGTTTGACCGGGATCTCACGGTGTTCGAGAACATTCTTCTGGCCGGTGCCGCAAGGGGGCTCACGCGCGAGCAGGCCACCTCAGCGGCTCTGGAGGCACTGGCCGACGTCGGTATGAGCCACCGGCGTCAGCATCGGGTTGATGAGCTTTCCGATGCCGAGCGAACACTCGTCGGCATGGCGCGTGCCTTCATCGGTCCGGTTGAGATCCTGCTGATCGACGATGCCTTTGTCGGCCTTGACGAGCCAACGCTCCGGTCGGCGCTTGACAGCGTTATT
Source organism: Bacteroidota bacterium (assembly GCA_003488525.1). Taxonomy (GTDB): domain Bacteria; phylum Bacteroidota; class Ignavibacteria; order Kapaibacteriales; family Kapaibacteriaceae; genus UBA10438. The sequence continues at coordinate 10,369 of DNLG01000095.1, forward strand.
GCAGCGACGGGCCGACGAGAGATCGCTCTGGTGATCACAACGTCCGATGCGACGCTGGCAGATGTTGTTCCCGATTCGCAGCGATATACCATGCATGACGGTCGACTTTCACCTCTGCAGGAGGCGGCATGACGCGTATCGCCATCATCGGTCACGGGGCTATGGGACGCGAGGTAGAACAACTTGCCTCGCCCCTTGGCATGACGGTCACGGAGATCTTTGACCTGACGCGTCCAGTCACCTCTGCAGACCGCGACACATTCGACGTGGCCATTGATTTCTCCTGGCCCGATGCGGTGGTTGAAAACGTCCGCGCCGTGAGTGCAATCGGCCGTCCGATCGTGATCGGTACAACGGGCTGGTACGGTAGCATGGACGAGGTTGCAAAGCTGGTTGAATCCGGACAGATCGGCTGCGTATGGGGCTCGAACTTCAACATCGGCACACACCTGTTTCTTCGCGTGGTGCGCCGCGCCGCAGAGCTCATTGATCCGTACACAGCGTTCGATGTTGCCATCCACGAGTGGCATCATCACCGCAAGAGAGATAGCCCCAGTGGCACCGCTCTGAGCACCGCACAGAACATTCTCGCGGCTCTGCAACGCAAAACGCATATCGTGAGTGAAGCGCAGCATGAGCGGATCGACCCGGCGGCACTGCATGTCACGTCAACTCGCGTCGGGGATGTTGTCGGACGGCACCAGGTTACCATCGACAGTCCATACGAAAGCCTGGAGATCACTCATACGGCCAAGAACCGTCAGGGATTTGCTCAGGGGGCTCTCCTTGCGGCATCCTGGATAGAGCACCGAAAAGGATTTTACGACGTCAGTAGCGTCATCGATTCACTCACCCAAGACAAAGAAGCGCCATGAACCGACAGATCACGAGGCTGGCAACAGTAGTGCTGATCTCCATAGCCCTGATCAGCGCCTCCGGTATGCTGCATAGTGAAGGACCCCTACCTCATGGAGGCGTCCGTTTCGATCCGCCGACGTTGATCGTTGATCGCGATGCCAGTGGTTTTGTTCAGTCCATAATCAAGGTCTATGCCGATCATGGTGATTCGATCCGCCTGACGAGTGTGACGGGCTCCTGCAGCTGCGCATCGGCATCAGTGCAGCGTCCGCTCATGCACGACACAACGGCTGCCAAGATCTTCGTGCAGATCAACGCGAAGCATTTCAAGGATAGCATCAATACCGTTCAGTTCACCGTCAATCACTCCGGCAGCGCCCGGCCTGCCATGTTCAACGTCATCGTACGCTGCAAACCGTAACGGAGCATTACCATGCAATACTGGCTCGTAAAGTCGGAACCCGAAGTCTACTCGTGGGAGCAATTCGTCAAGGACAAGCGCACGTTCTGGGATGGAGTGCGCAACTACCAGGCACGCAACAACATGCAGGCCATGGAAAAGGGTGATCAGGTGATCTTCTATCACTCAAGCGACGTCAAAGCCGCTGTTGGTATCGCCGAAGTGGTCAAGACAGCGTATCCGGATCCGACCACCGATGAACCCGCATGGGTCGTGGTCGACCTCAAACCCGTACGCCCCCTGACAAAGCCCGTCACGCTTGCCGAAATCAAAGCCATGCCCGACATGAACAACGTTGCCCTCGTGCGTCAGGCGCGACTGAGCGTCCTGCCGCTTACGCAGCAGGAATTCCAGATGATCGTGAAGGGGGCTTAACCGCGTAGACGCTTCTTGAGCACATCGACGTCCTGACGGATCTTTTTATCCGTATCGATGTAGTTCAGGATCTGCTGGCATGAATGCAGCACTGTTGTGTGGTCTCGACCACCAAAGTGCAGACCGATGCTCTTGAGTGATGTTTGCGTCAGCTGCTTTGCCAGGTACATGCACATCTGGCGTGCCAGTACGATCTCATGCTTGCGCGTCTTCGCCGAGAGAAGGGCCACATCAATGGAGTAGTACTCCGAAACTTCCTTCTTGATCTCGTCAATCGTGAGTGTGCGCGCACCAAAGGAGTTCGACACCCCGCGCACGACTTCCTTCGCAAGTTCGATCGTCAGGTCACGGCTATCGAGTGAGACCTTGGCAAGGAGAGAGATCAGACACCCTTCGAGTTCACGGACGCTGCTGGTGACATGACGTCCGATATACTCGAGAACGTCTCCGGGCAGGTCCATGCCCTCTTCCATACTCTTCTGCTGAAGGATGGCAATGCGTGTCTCGAGGTCAGGGGGCTGGATGTCGGTGGTTAGACCCCACTGAAAGCGTGAGATCAGCCGCTCATCAAGGTCCGCCAGGTCCTTCGGTTGCTTGTCTGATGTCAGGATCAGCTGCTTGCCTTCCTGATGCAGGGCATTGAAGGTGTGGAAGAACATGTCCTGCGTCTTTTCCTTGCCACCCAGGAACTGAATATCATCCACAATCAGAACGTCGACCCCTCGGTAGAAACTCGTAAAGTCGGGGACCTTGTTCGTCTGGATCGCATTGATGTACTCCATGGTGAACTTTTCCGAGTTCGTGTAGAGCACCTTTGCGTTGGGGTTGCGCTGAAGAATACGGTTGCCGATGGCCTGAACAAGGTGTGTCTTGCCAAGACCGGTAGGACCGTAGATCACCAGGGGATTGAACTTCGTCCGCCCCGGATTATCCGCCACAGCAATACCAGCAGAGGTTGCCAGCTGGTTGTTTTCGCCGCGGATGAAATTCTCGAACGTATAGCGAGGGTTGAAGTACGTCGGGAAGTGCGTCGTACGAACCTGTGCCTGCGTCTGAGGGCGTGCCTCGGTAAACGGGAGCGACGGCTGGATGCCCGTGCGCATGGTTGGAAGCTTTACCGTGCGCTGATCCGATGCGGGGGCGTTGTCATCGACGACGACCTCGAATTGAACCTTCGCCTTTGCTCCGAGCACGCGGTGGACGGTCTTCTGGAGGAGATTGGAGTAATGCTGTTCGATCCACTCGTAGAAGAAGTGACTCGGTAGCTCAAGAGTGATATGCGTGCCGTCCCACTTGGTCGGACGCATCTTTTCGAACCAGGTCTTGAAGACCTGATCGGATACGTTGTCGCGCACTATGGACAGGCACTGAGACCACAGCACCTCGACGTCGGCATTGGCTGACTTCGAGATACGCTGCGCGGCCTTGCCCGCAGGGCTAGCATTCTGACCCGAGGGGCGCTCTGCTGAGAAAAGCTTGAGAGCGTCGTCGTTTTTCACCAGTTCTTATCCCTTCCGCATCACAAGGTTGTACTATGCTATCCCCTTCTGCTACGCATCCCGTCAAAGCACCGAAACCTGGCCAGCTTCCCCTCAAGCTGTGCTGCCAAGCCCCCTGATTGATGCAAGTCGGGCTGCGAATATGGGCTGTGGATAACATGCTTCACAAGTGAAAAGTGCAGTTGCTGTGAATTTTTTTCGTTTGGTCGTGACGTCGTGATTTCGTATAGATTTTTTCCGCCTGACATGCAAAGCACAACTTCATGTTGAGGAGCTATAATCGCCTGTCGGGCTTGGGCAGTCCGTATCTTCGCCCTCGTTCTCCGTCAATTCTCCAAGCGATCTGCAGCTGTGTCTAACGCCGAAACACAATCCGCCGAGGAAATGGGGTTTCTCGACCATCTCGAGGAGCTCCGCAAGCGCATTATGCTGGCTCTGGCAGGAATTCTGGTGGCCTGTTGCGTGGTAGGGGTGTATGGAGACGAGGTCATGAACCTGGTTCTGCTGCGGCCGGCCCTTGAATCACGGGTCAAACTCCAGAACATCGAGCCCTTTGGACAGACCTTTCTGTATTTCAAGGTGATCGTTCTCTGCGGTCTGATCGTGGCTTTCCCGTGGATCCTCTATCAGGTGTGGCAGTTTGTTGCTCCGGGCCTGTACATGACCGAGCGAAAGTGGGCACTCCGCATCACGGTCATCACCAGCATCTGCTTTCTGGTCGGGGTATCCTTCGGGTACTACTTCCTGATCCCCAGCATGCTGAGTTATGTGACGGATTTTGCTAATCCGAACATCGAGAACAACATTGCCATTGGCAGCTATTTCAGCTTTCTGGTGAATATGCTCCTGGCCTCGGGACTGATTTTTGAACTTCCCATGGTAACATGGGTGTTAGCGCGCGTGGGGATGGTTACTCACGAAGGAATGAAGAAGTATCGACGGCACGCCATTGTAGCGATACTCATTATTGCGGCAGTGATCACTCCTTCTCCCGACCCTGTCACGCAGATGATGGTTGCCGCACCACTATGGGTGCTGTACGAGATCAGTGTTGTGATCGCCCGCCTGTCGTATCCGAAGTCTGCACCACCTACCCCAGCTACATGAGCAGCCATTCCATTCAGTCCATCAGCGCGCCGGTACAGAACGAGATAGAGCAGTTTGATGGCTACCTGCGCCAGCAGGTACGGTCTCAGACGGCATTGCTCGACACCGTGGTGCGCTACATCATGCGTCAGCGCGGCAAACGGGTGCGCCCTGCCCTGGTATTCCTGGCAGCAGGTGCCTGTGGAGGCGTTGGCGAGCGGGCATTCATCGGAGCGGCCATGGTCGAACTGCTCCATACGGCTACACTTGTGCACGATGATGTGGTCGATCAGGCCGAACTGCGCCGCGGCGTCGCGTCGATCAATGCCGTATGGAAGAACAAGGTTGCTGTGCTTGTGGGCGACTATTTCCTGTCAAGGGGCTTGTTGATCGCCGTCAACAACGGCGAGTTCGACTACCTGCGGGTAACAAGCGACGCCGTGCGCCGCATGAGTGAAGGCGAACTCCTGCAGATCCAGAAGAGTCGGCAGAAAACGATCGATGAGGAAACGTATTTCCGAATCATCTCTGATAAAACGGCATCGCTGATCTCAACGTGCTGCGCCGTCGGCGCGATCAGTTCTACTGATGATGCGGCACGTCGCGAGGCGCTGACGCAGTATGGTGAGCTGGTCGGACTGGCCTTCCAGATCCGTGATGATGTGCTCGATTACACGTCACGGACATTCATACTGGGCAAACCTGTTGGTAATGACATCCGCGAGGGCAAGGTCACGCTGCCGCTGATCTATGCCATGGCAAAGGCCGACCGCTCGGAAGCGAAGAAGATCCTTGGCATCGTCAAGTCAAAGCGCGCCGACCGCAAGGACGTGGCAGGCGTGGTGGATTTTGTGGAGCGGCACGGCGGCATCACTGATGCCCAGGCAAAGGCCGAAACCCTTCAACAGCAGGCAGTTAGCCAGCTTGATACACTCGCCCCATCAGTGTACCGATCAGCCCTCATCGACTTTGCTAATTTTGTCATCACACGTACGTCATAGTCACGTCATCACAATCAAAGGAGGCACAGTCTATGTCACAACTGCGTGCAAACAGCTTTTCGCAGGCGATTTCCGCCGACGTTATCCGTACCTACGTCCAGCGCGTCTATGCATGGATGGTTGGCGGTCTTCTGCTGACCGGCGCTACGGCATTCATGGTATCGGGCTCCGAGGTTCTGCTTGCTGCCATTTTCGGAACACCTCTGAAATGGGTTGTGCTGCTGGCCCCAATAGCCATGGTCTGGTTCCTGGCTGCGCGCGTCGACCAGATGCAGCCGAGTACAGCGGCCGGTTTGTTCATCGCGTATTCGATCGCAAACGGGCTTTCCTTCGCGGCGATCTTTCTTGTGTACGACCTCGGCAGCATCTTTCAGGTCTTCCTTATTTCAGCTGGCATGTACGGCGCAGCAGCCGCCTACGGCTTCCTTACCAAGCGCGATCTATCTGGAATGGGGTCATTCCTGTTCATGGGGCTCATCGGTCTTATCCTGGCCTCCATCGTCAACGTCTTTCTGGGAAGTTCGGCCCTGGAGTTTGCCGTATCGGTGATCGGCGTTCTGATCTTCACAGGACTGACGGCCTATGACATGAGCCGCATCAAGGAGCAGGCGATCGTCATGTACGCCGGTGAAGGTCTGGCCCATAAGCGGGCGATCGTTGGCGCTCTGTCGCTGTACCTGAACTTCATTAACCTGTTCCTGTACCTTCTTCGGCTGTTCGGTAATCGCGACTAACGCGATCAGCCGTGCCCTGAGCTGATGACCACCCGGCCGCTGCACCCGGACTTTGCCCTCGAAGCGCGCGAACTGCTGGCCTCGTCGCGGACGTTGGATGCTATCGGCGTGTGTATCGGCGGGATCGATGCATTTCCGGAGTATGCCGGTGGCTACGTTATGCTGGCCAAGGCCTATGCGGCCCTGGGCAGAGCTGATGACGCCGACGCGCTGGTGCGCGATATCTCACTGCGCTTTCCGTATGTGCAGGTACGACTGCCGGCCTCCGACGCAGAAGCGCTGACGGCTGTAGAACCTCCTGCTGCGCAGGTTCGCCATATCACGTTGGTGGAACCGCCAGAGGAATCACGTGATGACGGGGTCGGGGATATCGTTGAGTTCGAAGATATCGTCGAGATCGGGGACACCATCGATGACGAGTTCGAGGAGGCCATTGAGAACGCCCCGACCGACGAGGTAGTTGTCAGCGCGATCCCAGCGCCGACGAATGTGCTCCGCATGATCGAAACTGCGCCAGTGGCCGACGATGCCCGCATCATCCGCAGCGGCAGTGTACGGCTGATTCCGGGCCTTGAGTTCACGACCCTGCGCGTCGAGGGACTCCGCTCCCGTGGTCGTCGCGGCATCGGGTCGCTGCCTGAGCCCCCTGCCTTTCGGAGTTTCCATGCGATACGCCGACCTCAGCGTCCGGCCGAACCGCCTGCGTCACGCAGGCCGGTGAACCTGGAAGAGCTGGCCGCTCGGCTGATCGACGCCAAGATGCCCCGTCAAAGTGAAATGGATGCATCGCCGCCGCGCTCGGAGCCAGCGCCCATGCAGCAGCCAATACTGGTCACGGACACCATTGCTACGATCTACATGCAGCAGCAGTCCTATGATCTGGCGATCGAGGCGTTCAAGACACTTATGTCGCGTAAGCCGGACAGCAAGGAACGCTACGAAGCACTCATCCGTGAGTGTGAGCGCAAACGCGGGTAAGACCAATGCTTCTTGCCCGGTACATTCTGCGGACGCACGCAGCCCCCTTTCTCTTTGGCACCGTGGTCATCATGGTGCTGTTCTTGCTTCAATACATCATGCGATGGGTTGATCAGCTCGCGAGCAAGGGCCTGGACATTGCCACGATCGTCATGTTCCTCGTGCTGAACCTCTCGTGGATCGTTGTGCTGGCTGTTCCCGTCGGTGTGCTGTTCAGCACCATCATGGCCTTTGGCGCGATGTCGACCACGCACGAAGTCACCGTGATGAAGGCCAGCGGCGTCGGCCTGCTTCGCATGATGCTGCCAGTGGTGTTCACCGGATGTCTGTTATGGGGCTTTGTCTTTTGGTACACGGACACAGTGCTGCCGGAGACGAACGTGCGCCTTTCGGCAATGATGCGCGACATTGAGCGAACCAAGCCGACGTTTGCCGTCGATGAAGGACAGTTCAGTACGTATCTCGACGGGGTTACCGTGCTGGCTCGTCACGTGGACACCAACGGTCGCATGCGGGGCCTGACGATCTATGACCGCTCTCGCAGTGAATCGCGGAGTGTTATCTCGGCCGACTCGGGACGACTGATGTTCTCTCCGTCGCTGACGCGACTCGTGGTTCAACTCTATAACGGCGAGATCCACCAGCGCGCTCTGCAGGATCCGCACCAGTACCGTGTGATCAAGTTCGCCGGCTATCAGATGACGCTTCCAGCCGAGAACATGATGTATCAGGCCTCGGACGTCACGGGTACATCGCGCTCGGACAGGGAGATGAGCATTGCCGACATGCGCCTGGTCGTTGACCGAGCCGAACTGCAGATGTCCGAGGCGCAGCAACGGTTCGACACAACGCTGACGCAGCACCTCGACTATCTGCTTCATGATGATGCACCGGCCGACACATCGGGGCGGACCTGGAAGGAGCAGATCGAACGGGCTACATCGATACTCGTTTCAACACGGTCGGCGCTCGAGTCTGAATGCTTTCGGCGCTCCAGCGAACTCTCCGTCGCCAACAAGTACCTCGTGGAGATCCATAAAAAGTATGCGATCCCGTTCGCCTGTCTCCTGTTTGTGTTTGTTGGATGCCCGATGGGAATTCTCACCAAGGGCGGAAGCTTCGGATCGAGCGCCCTCCTGTCACTGGGCTTCTACGTCCTATACTGGATATCAATGATCGGCGGTGAAAAACTCGCCGATAGAGGTTTGTTGTCGCCGGCAGTTGCCATGTGGGTTGGCAACGCCGCAATCAGTCTCATTGCCGCTGTCGTTACGCTCCGGGTCAACTCGCGATAAGGGGCTCGCCCCCTACCAGACAAAGCGGTTCAGAGCGGTGCTTGCACGGTTGAACGCCTCGTCAACACTCTCACCGGTGGCTGTTAGGTGACCCATTTTGCGCCCCATGCGAACGTCCTTCTTGCCATACAGGTGCAGTGCTACGTCATCGACCTTCAGCATCTCGATCACACTGTCGGGAACACCGCTGCCGGTGCGCTCGCCGAGAAGATTGATCATACAGGCCGCCGGCACACGCATGGCTGCAGAGCCAAGAGGCATGTTGGTCACGGCACGAATACAGTTCTCGAATTGCGACGTCATGCAGGCCTCGATCGTATAGTGCCCGCTATTATGCGGCCGTGGTGCGATCTCGTTGAACACGATCTCATCGGCCACCGTCAGAAACATCTCAATGCCGAAGACACCAACTCCGCTGATCGCCTCGACGCAGGCAACAGCGATCTGCTGGGCCCGACGCTGCAGGTGCTCTTCGATCGGCGCCGGCGCCAGCACCGTAACACAGATGTGTCCCTGCTGGATGGTCTGCACACATGGATACACAACCACCTCGCCACGCCTGTTGCGAGCCACCATCACAGCAAGTTCCTTGGTGAACGTTACGAAGGACTCGGCAAGCAGTGGACGTGGGTCCTCACCCTCCATGAACCGACGCCATACCATGTCGATCTCGGTCTCCCGCTTGATCGTGGCATTGCCGTATCCATCGTATCCGAACTTTCGCGTCTTGGCCACAAACGGATAACCATGCTGACGTCCGAAGGCATGCAGGTCTTCCTTGGTGGATATCTCGGCAAACTCCGGCGTGGGAATGCCCGCCCCCTTCATCGTCAGCTTCTGCGTGTACTTGTCCTGCACCAGTCGCATCGTCGCGGGCGTAGGAAACACCAGACGCCGTTCGGCGATCACATCGAGGATATCAGGGTCGATGAACTCATTCTCCAGCGTGATGATGTCCGAGGCCTGAATGAATCTCTCAAGCTCTTCGGAGTCCTTCCATCCCCCGGGAAACTCCAGCTTGGTCATCACACCGGCCGGAGAATCTTCGCCGTGCTCAATAATGGCCACCCGCAATCCCATGCGGTAGGCCTCGGATGCCGTCATCTTTGCCAACTGCCCACCCCCAAGTATTCCAAGGGTAAGGGGCTTGTTGGGCTGTGTAAGGGAAGGAAGCATTCGGGAAATTACGGAGCGCTTCGCGCAATTACTCCGCGCTGCGCGCAATTACAGAAGTA
>DNLG01000095.1:20204-21676 GCA_003488525.1 Bacteroidota bacterium
GTCATCGCTTATCACCACCACCGCGAGGCCGACAGCAGCGGTATGGCTCAAAGACACATGGATCTTGTAGGAGCCCCATCGCTCGAGCATTGCGCCGAAAAGTTCGATACGGGGCTCACCGGATTTCTCATTGACGATACCGACGAGTTTGAAGGACATTCCATCGCGCATGCCGGTCTTAATGGCCTTTGAGAACGCTTCTTTGGCGGCAAAGCGGGCGGCATAATGCAGGAACCGCGTGTCGCCAAAGTGGTCGCAGTAGGCGATCTCGGTGGGAGTAAAGATCTTCGACAGGAAGCGTTCGCCGTACTGGTCGTGGGCAGCTTTGATGCGGGGGACATCAACGATATCCGTTCCAATGCCGATGATCATTATGCTTCTCCGACGATGAGAGGTAGAATGGTTGCGCTTGTACCGTGCAGAACATGATGAGCTTCATTGGTCAGTTCCGTGCGATTCGGGTTGACTTCGATGACCACAGCGCCATAGCGTTTTGCAGTGTAGGGTAGGCCGGCGGCCGGATAGACTTCGGCGCTGGTACCGGCAACGATCATCACGTCGCACGTCATGGCTGCCTGCTCGGCAGCAGCGAACACGTCCTGCGGGAGTTCCTCGCCAAACCAGACAACATTCGGACGCATGGCGCCGGAGCAATCCGGACACGTGAGCAGATCATCTTCGCGGATATGACCGCATTCATTACAGCGGTTTTCGATCAGGTTTCCGTGGACCTCCAGAACATTGACACTTCCGGCACGCTGGTGCAGTCTGTCAACATTCTGTGTGATCAGTGTACATGATCCCGTCGCGGCTCGCTCAAGAGCGGCCAGCGCATAGTGCCCCGCATTGGGTGCAACCGAGGTAGCGATCGATTTGCGATGCGCATACCAGTCGCGGACGCGCTCCGGGTTGGCCAGAAATCCATCCATGCTGGCCAGCTCGCGCGGAGAGAACTTTGCCCACAGACCATCGGGATCACGGAACGTTGCGATACCGGATTCAGCACTCACGCCAGCTCCCGTCAGCACGGCGATCGACGCTGCCGTGCCCAATAGCTCACGTACACGTTCGATCTGCGCGTCCACCTATGCCGCCGAATTCAGCTGGTCTTCCAGCAGCAGATATGCCTTGATGAGCTCGTCGAGATCTCCGTCCATCACCGAATGGACATCGGTGATCTTCGTCTCGGTTCTGTGGTCGTTGACCATTGTGTAGGGCTGGAAGACGTAGCTACGGATCTGCGAGCCCCATTCGATCTTCTTCTTTGACCCTTCAATGGCGGCCTTGGCAGCTTCTTCTTCTTCGCGACGGATCTGATAGAGTCGTGACTTGAGCATCTTCATCGCATGCTCACGGTTGAGCAGCTGTGAGCGCTCCTGCTGGCACGCCACAACAACTCCTGAGGGGATGTGACGAAGACGCACGGCGGTCTCGACCTTGTTCACGTTCTGTCCGCCCTTGCCGCCTGACCT
>DNLG01000095.1:21881-22548 GCA_003488525.1 Bacteroidota bacterium
GGATACACGAACACGGATGCGAACGATGTGTGACGTCGGGCGTTGGAGTCGTACGGACTGATGCGCACCAGACGATGGACCCCGTTCTCGGCCTTCAGGTAACCATAGGCATAGCGTCCTCGGATCTCGAGCGTACAGCTCTTGATACCGGCCGTATCGCCTTCCTGCTCTTCGGCCAGGTATACTTCAAAGCCGTGCTTTTCGGCCCAGCGCGTGTACATGCGCATGAGCATCTCCGCCCAGTCCTGCGCTTCCGTGCCGCCGGCACCGGCGTTGATGGTGAGAATGGCGTTGCGGTTATCGTCCTGACCCGAGAGGATCTTACGAAGCTCGAGTTCGTCGACCGACGTCTGGCAGCGTCCAAGCTCCGAGATGATGTCGGTCTCCATCGACGAGTCATCGGCTTCCTCAGCCAGTTCGATCAATGCCTCGACATCTCCAACGCTACCTTGCGCCTGCTCCCAGGTCTGCACCCAGTCCTTGAGATTGGCAGCCTCCTGCATGAGTTTCTGCGCCTTCTGCGCATCGTCCCAGAAGTCCGGGGCCTGGGAGAGCATCTCCCGCTCAGCTATCTCGTCGCGCTTACGATCGATGTCAAAGGAACCTCCGCAATTGGTCCACACGGGAGCGGAGTTCACTTACCTGTTGCTTTTGTGGCTCAAACATG
>DNLG01000075.1:0-3863 GCA_003488525.1 Bacteroidota bacterium
GAAGTACGGAAGTACGGAATTACTTGTCATCCCTCCTGCTCCTCTTGCTCCTGGTGACCTCGGTCATGCACGCCCAGAAGCGGCAGGGAGATGTCGTAGGGTCGCTCAGCGTGAACTCCTACAAATACCACGGCGAGTTCTCGGACGATCTCTTCGGATACGGCGGAACGCTCAGTCTGTCCTACAACGCCATGGACCGGTTGTGGGTGGAGGCGCGCACGGCGCTCGGACAGTACGGATGGCGCATCAATCAGGCACGCATCGCGGCCAACCCCGACTATTTCGGTCAGGGGGCGAAGATCGGCGACGTCTATCCGGGCACGCTGACGAAGATCGAGGAGCGCAATGAGAGTCGGGTAACGACGGTGGACCTCATGGTGGGATACGTGCTGGTGGAGAACATTCCGGCCGTGCCGTACATCACGGCGGGTGTGGGACTTGTGGACTTTGCGCCTTCCAATGGCAGTGAACACTCGCCCCTTCCTAACAACATCGCCGGCGAATACTCCACCACCGTGGCCAGCATTCCGCTTGGCGGCGGCATCATCTTTCCGCTTTCGCAACGCGTGAACCTTGCCCTGCGCGGGGAGTACCGACTGGTGTTCAGCAGCAACCTGGATGATGTGGACCTCAATGGCATGCGCGACGATCTTTCGTCGTTCTCGATCGGACTCACCTACAGGTTCAACGAGCCCCGCCGCCACCGTCCGCACCACCGCGATGAACCCCAGATGTGTCAGCGCTGCAAGTGCGTGATCGACGAGGGCTGCTGCTGTGAGATGGCGCCACGGGGCCGACGTCCCGGAGGTGAGCGGCGCGAAGAACCCCCGATGCGGGGACCGCAAGGGGCTGCCCCGGCCGAGTCGACGCCGGAGTCCGCTCCGGAGCAGCCGGCAGAAAAGCCCGCCGAGCAGCCCGCCGAAAATCCGTCACCGAAGTCGGCCACTCCGGAAGGTGCCCAGCCAGCTGCTGATCCCGAGCCGGAGATGCCAGCCACACCCCGCAGGGTGGCCTTCTCCAAGTCGATCAACTTCGTCGTTAATACCGACCAGCTGGATCTCGACGACGAGCAGACCGAGAAGAATCTGCAGGAACTCTGGAACTACATGAAGCAGGCCTGCGACGAGCTCCAGGTCATCATCGAAGGTCATGCCTCGGCCGATGGACCGCCGGAGCGCAACCAGGAACTTTCCGAACTGCGGGCGCAGCGCATCAAGCAGTGGCTGCTCGATAATGGTATCTCGGCAACCAAGATCCGTAGCGCCGTCGGACGTGGTTCGACCAGCCCGAAGGTGGTGGAGCCAACGGGGGATATGGCCAGGAAGATGTCGAAAGAGCAGCTTGAAGCGATCAGATCGAAGAATCGCCGTATTGAAGTCGTCGTTGTAAAAGATTGCAATAAATAGGACTTAGAGTCCTATGAACATGAATTCATAAACAATTCATCCGGGTGGTGTGGAAAACCTGCATTTTTGAGGCCCTGATTTCGTCAGGGGGCCTACAACAGGCTTTTCCGTCTCGACGACAGTGTAGGGTAGCTGTCGATTCGAGTAAGATTTCCTCGAGCTACGCAGGAGGACCACCCTATGACAACGTATCTCTCGCAAAGGAACATCGCCCGGGTTGCGGTGTTTGTGGTCGTGATGGCCATTATTATGTCGATCAGTCTTCTTGTGCAGGCGCACGATGCCCCCGAGGTCGCTCTTGCCGCCCCACGTCCGGTAGAGCGCGCCGAGACTGCGCCCGAGCCAATGGCCATGGTTGACGTTGCCGATGGGCTGGCCTCGTGGTATGGAGGAGCATTTCACGGACGCCGCACGGCTTCCGGCCGGGTGTATGATATGGACGCCTTTACGGCGGCACACAAGACGCTGCCCTTCGGCACGCTTTTGCGAGTACGGAACGTTGAGACGGGTAAGGTTGCCATTGTCGAGGTAACCGATCGCGGACCCTTTATCCGCCGTCGCGTGGTCGATCTGTCGCGGGCCGCGGCCCGGTTCCTGGGCGTGTCGGTCACACCCGTCGAGGTCGATGCGATCAGCAAGGACGACGTCATCAAGGTGCTCAGCGCCGAAAATGCCCCTGCCCTGGTCCTCGACGCCGAGATGCAGCCGGCAACCATCGCCCCCGAGCATCTCCAGCTGGTGAAGGCCGAGCCGTCACTGCGCCAGGCGATGACGAATCTTCACGACGGCCAGCACGTGCGCATCAGCCTGAACGCCAGGGGTGCCTACTGCTATGAGCGCGTGACGCTGCGCACAGCACAGAGCCCCCTCATCGCCACGTTGCGCTAGCGGGCCGTATGGCCCACCGGGCCAACGCGGATTCAGGAAAACTTTGACGCGCCATGATGGCGTGCTCTCGTAGTTTTGGCGTGCCCGAAATACTCTTGCTGAAACCTTGACGTCATCGTCGATGTCAAAGGCACGCACGGCATCAATCCGGCACAGTTCTACTGCCACGACATTTACTCATCCATCTATGGAGCACTTCATGCGTCGCCTAACCGCGCTCGTCACCCTTTTCGTTGTCATGGCCGCATCGGCATTTGCAACGGACGTTAAAGACATCATCGCCAAGAACCTTGAAGCCAAGGGCGGTCTTGCCAAGATCAAGGCCATAAAGACGCTCGTGCGTGAGGGCACGATGTCCATGGCGCAGGGAATGGAACTGAACTTCACGCAGACCTACAAGCGCAAGAACAAGATGCGCATGGATATGGCCTTTCAGGGCATGAACATTGTATCGGCATTTGATGGCGAGACGGCATGGTCGGTCAACCCAATGGCCGGCAACAAGCCAGAAAAGCAAGGTGCTGAAGAATCGAAGCAGGCACTTGATCAGGCTGATTTTGACGGAGACCTTGTGGACTACCTCGAAAAGGGCAAGAAGGTCGAATACGTCAGCACGGAAGACATCGACGGCACGACGGCCTACAAGCTGAAGATCACGGCAAAGGACGGCAAGGAGAGCTTCCTGTATATCGATGCGACGTCGAATCTTGAAATGCGTCTTGACACCAAGTTTGCGATGATGGGTCAGGAAGCCGATGTTGAGATGGTCTATTCCAACTTCCAGGACGTTAACGGTGTGCAGATGGCCAACCTCATCGAGATGCGCGCCGATGGTCAGACCATGATGTCGATGACCTACACGTCCAACAAGGCCAACGTCGACGTGCCGGATGCACGCTTTGCCTTCCCGGCAGAGACGGACGGCAAGAAGTAAGCCCCCTTCACCCTTACCATGTTCTGGAGACGATCTATGGGACGCACAAACCGTCTCGTGGCCGCGCCGTGCCTGGCCGTGGCTATGCTTCTGACCGCAGCCATGATGCTGCACGCGCAGGCACCTTCGAGCAACGCGTTTTCGGCGATCCGCGCCCGGAACATTGGACCGGCCGTGATGAGCGGACGCGTTAGCGACATGGCCGTGATCGATACCGCACCGAAGAAGATCTACGTGGGCGCTGCCGGCGGCGGCGTCTGGAAGAGCACCAACGCAGGCGTGACGTTCACGCCCATCTTCGATGACTATCCGCAGTCGATCGGGGCCATACGGATCGATCAGGCGCGGCCTGACACGGTGTGGGTGGGCACGGGAGAGCCGTGGACGCGTAACTCCACATCCGTCGGTGAGGGTCTGTTCCGCACCACGGATGCCGGCAAGACGTGGTCGAAGGTGGGACTCGACTCAACAGAGCGTATCGCCATGATCGCGATCCATCCGAAGACGCCGTCGACCGTGTTCGTGGCCGCACCGGGTCCGCTGTTTCATGACAGTCCGCATCGCGGTCTGTATCGCACGACGGACTTCGGATCGACATGGACGAAGGTTCTTTCAGGAGACGAACGCACGGGCTG
>DNLG01000075.1:4072-7258 GCA_003488525.1 Bacteroidota bacterium
TTCCGGCGCACGCCATATTCTTTCTCATCCGGAGGTCCGGGCGGCGGCATCTTCCGCAGTACGGATGGGGGCACGACGTGGACGAAGATGAGCAAGGGGCTTCCTTCGGGCGACGTCGGACGCATCGCCATCGCCATGTCTCCGGTCGACCCGAAGACCATCTACGCCAGCGTCGAAGCCAAGGAGTCGGGTCTGTACGTCAGCACCGACGGCGGCCTTTCCTGGCAGCGCCGCTATGTTGGCGGAGCGGTCGACATTCGCCCCTTCTATTTCTCGCGGATCGTCTGCGACCCGAAGGATAAGAACGTCATCTATAAGCATGGCGTTGGCCTCTATCGCAGTGATGACGGCGGCATGACCTTTGGGACGGTGGCCAGTTCGGCGCACAGCGACCATCATGCCGTGTGGATCGATCCGGCGAATACGGAACACCTGCTGATCGGTACCGACGGTGGCGTGTACGAGTCGCTCGACAAAGGACGTTCGGTACGGTTCTTTGGGAATATTCCGATCGGACAGTTCTATCATGTGACCACCGATGACCAGCAGCCGTACAAAGTCTACGGAGGCCTGCAGGATAACAGCTCATGGTTCGGACCATCACGTAAGCCCGGTGGCATCGGCAACGGAGACTGGCAGCTGGTGGGAGGGGGCGATGGGTTCCACGTCGTGGTCGACCGCGGAAACCCCGATATCGTCTTCTGGGAGTCACAGGGCGGCAACATCGTCCGCACGAATACCAAAACAGGACAGTCCAAGACGGTGGCACCGAAGCCCGACGACGGATCGATGAAACTTCGCTACAACTGGAACTCACCGATCGTGCGCGGAACCAAGGCGGGCGTTGTGTACGTCGGCTCGCAATACGTGCACCGCTCGACCGATCTGGGCGAGTCGTGGAAGCGTATCTCGCCGGACCTGACCACCAATGACAGCACGAAACTTTCGCAGGAAGAAAGCGGCGGTCTGACGGTCGACAACTCGTCGGCCGAAAACCACTGCACGGTCTTCACCATCGCCGAATCGCCCCGGAGTGAGTCGATCATCTGGGCCGGTACGGACGACGGTAACCTGCAGGTTACCACCGATGGCGGCGCGTCGTGGAGCAACGTCACACCCAACGTCCCGGGCCTGCCCAAGGCCACGTGGGTGTCGTGCGTGGAGCCATCCTCACATGCCGACGCGACCTGCTTCGTGACGTTTGACGGGCACATGACGGGGGACATGACCACCTACGTGTATATGACTACCGACATGGGCGCGACCTGGAAGCCCCTTTCGGCGCCATACCTCAAGGGCTATGCCCATGTGGTGCGGCAGGATCCGCGTCGCAGCAGCAGTCTGTATCTGGGCACGGAGTCCGGCCTGTACATCTCCAACGATAACGGACAGTCGTGGACTCACTTCCGCAACAAGCTCCCGATGGTTGCCGTGCGCGACCTGGCCGTGCAGTCGCGCGAGGAAGAACTCGTGGTTGCCACGCATGGCAGGGGGCTTTACATCATTGATAATCTCGACGTGCTGCGGTCGTTCGATCCGAAGAGTCAGACCGAGGACCTCAGCATCGTACCACCACGCCCGGTGCAGCGCACCTTCGGCGTTGGCGGTAGCCGGTGGTATGGTGGCGATGCCGACTACGTGGGCGAGGACAAGTCGCTTGCTCCGCGTGTGTGGTACATACTCAAGGACAAGCACATGCGCGGCAATTTCGTGTTGCGCCTGAAGGACTCCGCCGGCAAGGTTCTGCGCACGATCCCGGCATCGACGCGAAAGGGGCTGAATGTTATCGATCTGCCGATCAGCCGCACAGCGCCGATCTCGCCCCGTTCAAAGGTGGGGGGTGCCTTCGGTACGCTCAGTGGTCCGATCCTGGATGAAGGAACCTATACCCTTGAGTTTGACCGAGGCGGTCAGATCAGCAGCGTTCCGGTGACCATCGTGAGCGATACAACGCTTGGATTCTCGATCGAGGAAATGCACCAGCAGAAGATGCTGATGCGCGATCTGCATGCCATGTATGAAGACCTTGCCGTAACGACCTACCGTGTGCAGAGTGCCATCGACACGCTGGCCGCACGTACATCGACCGATGCCTCCGTGCGGGATTCACTCGTGGCGCTCAATGCCACTCTCGTCAATACGCGACCCGGCATGATGGGGCTTACCGGTGAAGAGCAGCTTCGCGAGGTCATCAGCGGACTCTACGGTGAGGTCAACGGCTACCTCGGACGTCCGGGCGATACACAGCTGACGCTCGCGGCTAAACTTGCCGAGCGCGTCAAGAGCGCAAAGCAACGCGGTGAGCAGCTCGTTCAGGGAATCATCACAGAGTCACGTGAACAATCAGAGGCGTATCTTCGCACCTCTCGATAACTCCCTCGATGAAGGTGTGTGATGAAACGTCCGACGCTTGTGTATGCCGCTGCTGTGCTTGCTGCCGTTCTCGTGCAGGGTTTTCAGTGTGCATCGACCGAAGTCGCCAGCGCCCGCAAGGCCATTGAACGCAAGGACTTTGCCAAGGCCAAGCAGCAGCTGAACACGGCACTGGCCACCAACCCCGACAATCCGGATGCCATGATGATGCTCGCCGGTGTGTACGATGCCCAGGATCAGCCGGATAGTGCAACGATCATGTATCAGCGCGTGCTGGGTTCGGCCACGGCCAAGCCGCAGCAGCGCGAAATGGCGTCGGTGAACCTCTACAATCAGTGGGCGGCCGCCTATAACAAGGGCATCACCGCATATAATGCCGCGATGACGACGGGCAAGGACCGCGCCAAGCTCGAAGAAGCGCGCGATGCCTTCTCGCGTGCCGTCACGATCAAGCCCGAGTATACAGAGCCCCTTGGCAACCTCGGCGAAACGCTGGAACGTCTGGCTGACACCAACCAGGCCGTGGTGGCCTACACGAAGTGGTGGGACGCCGAGCGCTCGGGTGCCGAGGCCATGTCGGCCGCCGGTGTTGCGCTTGGTGTAAAGCGCGGCAAGGTGCTGCAGATCTTCGGCACACCGGTCAAGACCAAGATGGACAGTATCGATGGCGGCATTCTCTACGGTGACGCCTTTATGGTGCAGGGCAAGCGGGTGTACGTGTTTTCGTATGCGGATAAGACCTCCGACGCCGTCGTCGAAGGATGGCGCTACGATCCGTCGCCAACGCTCTCAACGCCCGAAATGGAACGTCCG
>DNLG01000075.1:7409-9321 GCA_003488525.1 Bacteroidota bacterium
GAATTCTGTCGGTCAACCCCGTCAAGAACCTGTCCTTTATTGCCTACGCTCGTGGCCAGCATGCCGATGCGCTCAAGTGGGCCGATGTTGTTGCGGCGCTCAAGCCATCCGACAACGAACTTGGCCCCCTGCGGGCGCAGTGTCTTTCGCTGACCGGTCAGGGCGAGGTGGCCATCAAGAATCTCAAGCAGCAGATCGCGCAGGAACCGACGTCGACACGGCTGCTTATGCAGCTGGCCGTCATGTATAGCAACATGGACCGCTATGCCGAAGCGCTCGAGCAGTACGAGCAGGTGCTGGCTGCCGAACCCGAGAACGAGGCCGCCCTGTACGACGGAGCCGCCTCGGCCAAGAACCTGGCCAGCGTTAAACAGCGCGAGCAGATCGAGCTCAGTGACAAAAACCCCCGGCACGTGATGGATACGACGTATCTGACGCTGCTGGCAAAGGCCGGTGGACTCTTTGAGCGGCTTCGCAAGGCCTCGGCACGCTTCCGCGATGACTTCATCGTCATCGGCGAGCTGGCCAATACCTACGAGGTCCGCAAGGTGATGCCACGCGTCAAGGAACTGATAGCCGAACTCGAAGCGCTCGACGGCAAGTATGCCGGCAACCGTGATTACTACCGTGTGATGGAAGGGCTCTATGCCCGCAACAAAATGTTCGATAAACTAAAGCTCATCCAAGAGAAAGGGGCTAAGCTCGATGGCAAATGACCAGAATGAACAACAACAGATGACCATTGAGCTCGGGGAGAAAGAGGCCGAAGGCATCTATTCGAACCTCGCGATCATCTCGCACTCGCCAGCCGAATTTGTGGTAGACTTTACGCGGATCCTTCCCGGAGTGCCCAAGGCCCGTGTGCATGCCCGCATCGTCATGACGCCGCAGCATGCCAAGCTGCTCCTTCATGCACTGGCCGATAACATCGGCAAGTATGAGAACCAGTACGGCGAGATCAACGTCGACGGACAGCATAATCCGTTTCCGCCGGGCGTAACGAATATCAACTGATCCGTTGTATATTTGCCGTCCATTTTCAACCCAACGAAACTGACCCGTCGAGTATCATCATGAAACGTACGTATCAGCCAAGTCGCCGCCGTCGCGTCAACACCCACGGTTTCCGTGCACGCATGGCAACCAAGAATGGTCGCAAGGTTCTCGCGCGTCGTCGCGCAAAGGGCCGTGCGCGTATCGCTGTCGGCTTTGCCCGCTAAGGCCCGCGCTCGGCGCATCGGTGCTGCCTCATGGACTGCAGGCCACTGAAAGGGTTTGGTGCTTTCGAAGAAACGCTTCGGTCTGGACGTCGTGTGACGTCCGGACCGTTGTCATTAACGGCCGCACCGATGTCAGACGCGCATGCAGCGCCGGAACAGATTCAGTACGGCGTCGGTATTCCCAAGCGCGTTGCGCGCCTTTCCGTTGCCCGAAACCGCGTTAAGCGCCTCCTGCGCGAAAGCGTGCGCCGTCACGTCTGCCGCCGTGCCGACGAACTGTCGGCCCATGGCTTTGTCCGGCTGGTCTTCCTCTGGCGTCAGGCACCAACTGCCCCGATGCTCCTGCGCCTGCGCGACGTTGAACCACACGTCGAACGCGCCCTCGAAAAGCTGATGAAGAACCTCGATGCACCGAGGCATTCCTCATGAATAGCGTTGCTACCGTGCCTCTGATCGGCATCATCCGATTCTACAAGCGCTGGCTCTCACCGATGCTGCCGAATGCCTGTCGCTTCCAACCCACATGCTCATCCTACGCCATCGAAGCACTTCAGGTGCACGGGGCCCTGCGCGGATCGGTGATGGCCATCAAACGCATCGGCCGCTGCCACCCCCTGCATCCAGGCGGTTTCGACCCGGTGCCGAAGCGGAGGGAAGCCGAAGCGGAGGGAAACCTCACACCTCACACCTCA
>DNLG01000134.1:0-4219 GCA_003488525.1 Bacteroidota bacterium
TTGACGTCCGAGAGTCCCTTGAGGAAGTCGTACACGTTCGGAGCATAGATCCGGCGCATCTGTCCGCCAAGTCCAAGAACGTGCATCGGGAAGAACGTCACGTTGAACGTGATGAACGTCAGGACAAAGTGCAGGCGACCCCAGCGCTCGTTGAGCATCTTACCATACATCTTCGGATACCAGTAGTAGATACCCGCGAAGATCCCGAAAAGCGAACCACCGAAAAGTACATAGTGAATGTGCGCAACGATGAAGTAGGTGTCGTGGATGTAGATGTCGACCGGTGCTGATGCCATGAAGACACCCGACAGACCACCGATAATGAACATCGACACAAACGCCAGCGCATTGAGCATAGCCGTTGAGAACTTGATGTTCCCGCGCCAGAGAGTTCCGAGCCAGTTGAAGACCTTGATCGACGAAGGAACGGCGATCACGATGGTCGAGAGCATGAAGGTTGTTCCGAGCAATGGATTCATGCCCGACTGGAACATGTGGTGACCCCACACGATGAAGCCGAGGAAAGCAATACCGGCAATGGCGAACACCATGGCCTTGTAACCGTATATCGGCTTACGAGAGAACGTAGCCATCACATCGGAAACGATGCCCATCAGCGGCAGAATCATGATGTATACGGCTGGATGCGAATAGAACCAGAACACGTGCTGAAAGAGGATCGGCTGACCACCGCCGAAATACTTTGAACTCGTCACCAGATTATCGGGAAGGAAGAAACTCGTATGCAGGAAGTTGTCCATGAAGAGCATGGCCAGACCTGCTGCAAGTACCGGCGTGCCAAGCGTCACAAGAATGGCGGTGATAAACAGAGCCCAGACGGTGAGTGGCATGTCAAACAGCTTCATACCCTTGGCTCGCTTGTTCAGCACCGTGGTGACGTAGTTAACAGCGCCCATGATCGAGGAGAAACCCACAAGGAACACACTGATAAGCCAGAGCGTCTGCCCGCTGATCGTGAACTTCTCCAACCCGGTCATTGCCGAAAGGGGCGGATATGACGTCCACCCTGCTGCGGCGTACCCTGTGTCGGTAAAAAAGCCGGCCATCATGATCAGACCAGCCGGTGGAACAAGCCAGAACGACCACATATTCAGTCGCGGCAAGGCCATGTCATCGGTTCCGATCATGAGCGGAATACAGAAGTTGCCAAACATGCCGGCTGCAAATGGGATGATCACAAAGAAGATCATGATCGAGCCGTGCATCGTCAGCAGCTGAGTGTAGAATTCCGGCGTGATAATGCCGCTGCCGGGCTCAGTCACCCACGTTGCCGGCAGGATCGATCCGATCACCGGAACAGGTTTGCCCGGATAGGCCAGCTGCCAACGGATGAAGAGCGCGAACGCTCCACCTATGAACAGGAAGAACAGTGACGAGAGCATGAACTGCTTTGCAATCACCTTATGATCGGTCGAGAACACATACTTGCGATACCACGGAAGGTCGTGGTGATGCTCGTGCGCATGCTCTTCGTGGGCAACCGGTGTTGCCGTCTCAATCGTTGCGGTACTCATTGCTATAGGTCTCCTTGTTCGGGATTACTTGGTGAGTGAGGCCACCGTGGCCGTGTCAGCCGACGGTGCAACGGTTGGTTGAGGCGAGCGTGCAGCGATTGCCTCGGCGACTTTCTTATCAACCCATGCGTCGTACGATGACTTGCTGAGAACTTCATACTCGGCACGCATGGAATAATGCCCCCCGCCACAGAGCTCGGCGCAGGCGAGTTCGAACTTGCCGGTCTTGAAGATGTTATACCAGATGTTCATCCATGTGCCGGGCACAACGTCCTGTTTGACGCGAGCGTGCGGCAGAAAGAAGCTGTGCAGTACATCCTGCGACGAGCCATGCATCACCACGTTGGCATTGACAGGAACCTTGAACTGGTTCTCCGTGGTGAAGTCATCCATGCTACGCGGGTCGGTTGAGTCGATACCAAACGGGTTCAGTCCCGTGATGAGCTTCCGACAGTTGTCGCGGTCCGTATAGGCGTTGCGACCGAACTCTCCGTCTGCTCCGGGATAGAGAAACTGCCAGCCGAACGTCTTGCCCATGACCAGGACCTGCACATCAGCCTGCGGCAGACGGGACGAGTATTTTGTTCGCTCCCAGATGTCGTCCGAGTACAGACCGATCCACGCAAACAGGATGGTCGGCAGCACCGTCCACGTCAGCTCGACGACATTGTTCCCGTGGTAGTTGTATCCGCGACGGTCTCGGCGATAACGATACTTCACAAGGAAGTAGCCCAGAATCCCGAACGTCAGGAAAAAGATTCCGACGCTGATCCAGTAAATGATTGCAAACAAGCTGTCAAGCTCCCCGCCGAACGTGGAAGTGTTCTCGGGGAACCATGGCAACATGTCGAAGTAGGACAGAATGCGATCCATGCGAATCAGACTCCGATGTAGTGGTGTTTCGTGAGTGAACGGTTACGGAAGCTCGGCTTCCGTGTATTGCACGGTGCGCGAGGCCGTTTCTTCGCGCACGGCCTTCACCTCGTCTGCAGTCACGGGGCCGGCAGCGTTGCCAAATGCGCTGCGTACATAGGTCAGCACATCGGCGATCTGTTGGTCGTCTAGTTGATCTTTCCAGGCAGCCATCTGCCCGTTGATCTGCACACCATTGCGCTCAATGGGACCACGCAGACCGTGCAGAACGATGGCGATCGGCTTGCGGGCATCGCCCTGGGCCAGTGCCGATCCCGCAAGCGCAGGGATGTTGTTGCCCGGAACGCCCTTGCCACTGCCCAGGTGACAGGCCGCACAGATACGGCCGTAGACGGCCTTACCCGGACCTCCCGCATCGCCGGCTGCTGCGGTCTCTGTGGCCGCGGCATTAGGGTCGACCCACACAGGGTCGTCTCCGTAAGAGGTGAACAGGCCGCGTACATTACAGCCCGACAGCATCGACACCATTGCAAGGGCAAGAATGCCGACACACAACCGCTTGGTAAAAAACTGCATCTTCACTGACCTCGGTTCATTGAATGCTTCGGTAGCAAAACGCGTCGAAATTACACTGGAAGCACCACGTGGAAAAGTCTCGCGGTTCCTGTGCACTTCTTTTTTCACTCCCCTGCCCCAAAAACCAATTCGGGAACGGGTCGCATTGGCCACGCAGAGCCATTATTCGGCACCACGGCGTAAAAACCATGCCGCCGTGCTGTTGATTCCTTCGTGCAGATCAATCTTCGGCATCCAGCCCGTGCATGAGCTGAACAAATCGTGCGACGCACGCGTGCGTGCCGGATCTCCGGCTTTCGCCGGACCGTGTTGCACAATACATTCCCGACCAAGAGCATCGCGCAGAGCATGCACCACATCGTTGACACTCGCGGCACTGTTCCTGCAGATGTGGTATGTACCCTGCACACGCTGCTCAAGCGCAACCACGTTTGCCGCGGCAACATCATCGACATGGATATAATCACGCTCCTGCGAACCGTCACCGTGAATGACAGCCGGAGCCCCGTTCATGAACCTTTCGAGAAAAATGGCGATTACGCCACTCTCACCGTGCGGGTTCTGCCGCGGTCCGTACACATTGGTATATCGCAGCGTTGTTATGCTCATTCCGTGGGTGATACGCTCATAGTCGGCGTAAAGTTCCATGGCACGCTTGGAGACACCGTAGGGGGCTATGGGCAGCACGGGATGCGATTCGGTGGCAGGCATGTGAACGAACTCACCGAGAACGGCCGTCGTCGAAGCAAGGACAATGTGCTGGACACCGGATGCCCGCGCTGCTTCGAGCAGACGCAAGGAACCGAGCACATTGATGGTGGCATCGTGCACGGGCTTGTCAACGCTAACACGAAGCTCCATGTGGGCAGCATGATGGTTGATGGTGTCGAACTTCTCTGCCACGACGAAATCCGTGAAGGCCTCGTCAGTGATCGACATCTCAACAAATCGCGCACCGAGGGGAAGATTCGAACGATACCCCATCGAGAGATCATCAACGATCACCACCTCATGCCCTGCTCGCAGACATGCCTCGGCTACGTGCGACCCGATGAATCCGGCTCCGCCGGTGACGAGAATCTTCACAAAGCCCTCTTGGCAATGTCGGTGCGATGGTACTTCGTACTGTAGGAGATCTTCTGGCATGCCGCATACGAACGCGTCACCGCTTCAGCAAGCGTCTCTGCGATGGCAGTCACTCCGAGAACTCGTCCACCGTTTGTGACAAGGTCATC
>DNLG01000134.1:4403-6285 GCA_003488525.1 Bacteroidota bacterium
GCGGCATCAATGCCGGAGATGGGAAGCCCCTTTAGAAAAGCATCAGGATACCCTTGCGAGGCAAGCACAACGTTGCAGGCAAAGCCGACATGTGCAGAGCGTACCGCTGTGGCATCGAGTGAGCCGCGAGCAGCCGATGCAAAGAGCGCCGACACATCGGCATCAAGAACACTCATCACGGCCTGCGTCTCGGGGTCGCCAAATCGGACATTGAACTCCACAACGCTCACCTCTTCACCATCGATCATAAGTCCGCAGAAGAGACACCCTACAAATGGAATTCCCTCGGCAGCCATACCATCGATGACCCTGCGGATAACCTTCTCACACACGGTATCCATCACGGACTGGTTGACAATTGGTGCCGGCGCATACGCACCCATTCCGCCGGTGTTCTTCCCAGTATCGCCGTCGCCAACCCTCTTGTGGTCCTGCGCCGGTGCAAGCACGACAAAGTCTCGTCCGTCACAAACGGCAAAGACACTTGCTTCTTCACCCTTGAGAAAGCCTTCGATAACAACTCCGTCATCGCCGAAGACTCCCTGATACATCATGTCAACAGCTTCAATGGCTTGATGTCGCTCGGTTGCCACAACCACGCCTTTTCCGGCGGCAAGACCGTCGTACTTGATCACGACCGGCAGATCGTGCATCTCTGCAGCCGCTCGCGCCTCGACATGCTGTCCGGCATCAAACCGCTGGTAAGGGGCCGTCGGCACATGGTGCCGTCGCATAAAGTCCTTGGAAAAGCCCTTGGATGTCTCCAGCTGCGCAGCCGCCTTCGACGGTCCGAATACATCAATGTTCTCCGCACGCAGCGCATCGGCTAGGCCCTCGGCAAGGGGCTGCTCGGGGCCAATCACGACCAGCGTGACATCATGTCGCATGCAGAACTTCTCAACCGCCACGTGGTCGGCAATGTTCAACAACACACATTCGGCCTCTCTGGCAATACCGGGATTGCCAGGCGCAACCCAAAGCTTTTCACACGACTCGGATGCCACCAGCGCCTTCGCCAATGCATGCTCACGTCCACCCGAACCGATTAGAAGAATTCGTTCCATAGATGGCGAAGATAGTTACGGAATGACGGAGCGCTGCACGCAATTACGGAGTTACGGAATTACGGAGGTATTGTGCGCTGCGCGCCGTGACTCATTTGTCACTCTGTCATTCCGTAACTGCGTCTCTCGTCTCTAGTCACTCGTCTCTCGTCACTCGTAACTCGTAACACTCCGTAATTCAGTTATTCCGTAACTCCGTAACTATCTTGTCACATGCTTATCCTCTGGGACATCGACGGAACGTTGCTACGCACAACGCACGGTGTTGGCCGTGAAATGTATATCCGGGCATTTCGCTCGGTCCTTAAGGCCGACGTGACCGAGACGGTATCGTCAATGTCATTTGCCGGACGTACAGATCGAAGCTTGGTTCATGAAATCGGCGATGCTGTGGGTTTCACGTCAGACGTTGTCGAATCTGCATGGCCACAGATCGAACAGCATATGATTGAAGCTGCGTTTGAACTGATTCGCCCTGATACAACGATAGCCCTTGAAGGGGCTCGACAAACTCTCGAGATGCTATCTGAGAATGGCGTTGCACATGCGCTGGTAACGGGTAATGTCGAAACCATTGGATATCACAAGCTGGCGATGGTTGGACTCGACGGGTTCTTTGAGCATGGGGCGTTCGGTGGACATCACGCCGACCGAAGACTTCTTCCACCTATCGCCATCGAGCGGTACAACACCTCACGCGGCACATCCTTCTCGACGGCCAGCGCCATCATTGTCGGTGATGCCATCGGTGATGTCGACTGCGCACGGGCGCATGACATCACGTCGCTTGCCGTAACCACCGGTGTGCAGTCGGCCGA
>DNLG01000134.1:6513-7167 GCA_003488525.1 Bacteroidota bacterium
TGGATCGTTATGCCCGTCTCTCAGGAATTGCTCGATCATTATCACAACACGCGCTTCGAGGTTGAGGGCTTGGATACCCTACGCATCGGCAAGCCCCTTCCCGCTTCCGTCATTGCCTGGGCAAAAAGTCAGGGGGCAAGCATGGTTGCCCTGCTCGGAGCAGAGAACCCGCAGTCGACGCTCACGACTGCTGAGGACAACGCCCGGCGTCATGCCGCGTTGATGGTCGAATGCACAGAGCGCGGGCTTCCCTTTCTGCCGGTCCTCGGGCTAACCGATGACTGGCGCGAGAATCATCTCCTCGTTGCCGGCCTCACCCGCGAAGAGGCCGAAGACTTCCGACGGCGCTATGATCAGACAACCGTGCTGCATGCAATGATCGATGGCATCGTGGAGCTGGTTGGATTGTGAAGAATTGACAATCCACGATAGCGATCTATCAACGATATGGTCACGTTTTGATTGATATGGGGTAACATCTTGCCAGTAGGTTGCGAGAAATCCTTCAACCACTGTCTTTCGGAGTTGATCCATGTTTCTCAGTATCAGTGATCTCGAAAACAACGTCCAGTCTGAACTGCATGACGTTGAGTCGGCCGATGAGTTGAACCCGGTTGTTTCAGATCTCGACGGCGTCGATGTCGAGAACAACAT
>DNLG01000135.1:0-314 GCA_003488525.1 Bacteroidota bacterium
GCCTTAGTAACGGGCTTTATTGGCTCCTTCGCACAAGACCACTACCGTGTACATCTCGACCTCGCTGGTATCAAGGATGACCGGCTGCGAGTGATGATCTTTCCCCCGAAGATCACCACCGACAGCGTCACTTGGGTCTTTGCCAACTCCGTGCCAGGCACCTACGAGGAACACTTCTGGCATCGAATGGTGTCGAACTTCCGCGCCTACGATGCGAGTTCGGTCGAGCTCCCGGTGCATCGCTCCCCCGACTCAATGTTCGTTGTCGCAAGGGCGCAGCAGTTGCGGTATGTGACCTATGATCTCGATGACTC
>DNLG01000135.1:504-5044 GCA_003488525.1 Bacteroidota bacterium
GAAGAAGACAGCATTTTTGTTCTGAATCACGGCGGTATCGTGGCGTTTATCGACGGAATGCAGAAGCGTCAATTCAACGTCACCGTTCGACGTCCGCAACACCTGTTTGGAGGTTCATCGCTGCGCATCGAACGGCTTAACGACTCCGTTGACACGTATGCAGCACGAACGTTTGATGAGCTCGTCGATAGCCCAACTATCTTCTCACTCCCCGACACGGCAACGTTCAATGTTGCCGGCGTGGATGTGCTTGTGCAGTGCGCACACTCCGGCGTCGATAACATTGCCAGAGTTTATGCCGATGAACTTGCCAAGCATTGCCAGACCATTGCCAGGTTTCTGCCGGCCATGCCCGTGAATCGTTATGCGTTCCTGTTCTATCTCTGGCGCGGCGACCGTACGAAGGTTGCCCGGCCGTTTGAAATGGGTGCGCTGGAACACAATACGAGCTCCTTCTACTTCCTTGGTTTCCAGCGCAAGCCGATCGGATTGTCGGAGATTTCCATCCACGAGTTCCTGCATATTCTGGTCCCGCTGAACCTCCACAGCCATGAGATCCACGAGTTCAACTTCCGCCGACCGGTCATGTCCCAGCACCTGTGGTTGTATGAAGGCACGACCGAGTACTTCGCAACGCTGGCTCCACTGCATGACAAGACGATGAAGGAAGATCGGTTTCGTAATGAGATGCAGAGCAAGCTCCGCTCCAGCGGTCTGCCCGATACGTTCTCGCTGACCGAGTTCTCGCGCGATGTGCTCAGTGAGGCCAATCAGGAACTGTACCCACAGATCTACACCTACGGCGCCGTCAATGCCTTCTATCTCGACATTGTCATCAGGTCTGCCTCAGGGGGCAAGCAGGGCCTTCTCGACGTTGTGCTGGCACTTATGAAGGAGTTTGGGCCCAATCGCCCCTTTCATGATGATTCCCTCTTCGATCACATCGAGCGCGTGACCGGTCCAAAGGTGCGTGCCTATCTCGACACCTACGTTAAGGGTCGCAACCCGATTCCATCGGCCGACATTCTACCATTGATCGGCTGGAAGTACATCCCGGAGAAACGCTCGGAAGTCCTTGGCTTTGGTTTCGAGTTTGACTTCGGTATGAGCTCAGGAAAGCCGTCGGTAAAGCTCTCCCCAACCGGCAAGGTCAACCCGCTGAAAGTCGAAAACGGTGACGTTCTTGTCTCTGTCGAGGATGTGCCGCTGTCTGAACTCTTCGACTCCGCCGAGGGCCGCACCATGTTGCGCAAGTTTCGTTCGCCGAGTAAAGGTGCGACGCTGAAAATGGTGGTCAATCGCAATGGCTCGGAGCTCGAGCGCAACGGTGAGGCAACGATGGTCGAGAAGATTGATCGACATTTCTTCGAGGTCGACCCGGCGGCAACACCGGAACAGGTGGCCCTGCGTAACGCCGTGTTCTACGAGTAGACTGATGCCCAACCCGGAATCGATCACTCCCGAGCGACGTGAGCGCATCCGTCGCGTTCTTGAACGACGTCAGCCGACCTTGACCGTGGTCTTCGAGAACGTTCATGACCCGCATAACATCAGTGCCGTGATACGATCATGCGATGCCGTGGGCGTTGCCGAAGCGCATGGCATCTACTCCGGACGTCAGGTGTTTCCCGAGCTGGGCGAGAAGTCCAGTGCCAGCGCCCGCAAGTGGGTGGACGTGCATCTGCACCAGAGCGTTGATGCGTGCTATGCCGCACTTCGAGCACGCGGCATGAAAATCTATACAACGCATTTGTCCAGCGACGCCGTATCACTGCACGAGTTGGATCTGAGTCAGCCTGTTGCTCTGGTGTTCGGCAATGAAAAGGAGGGCGTGACGGCCGAAGCACGGGAAAAAGCCGATGGTAATTTCCTCATCCCACAGGTCGGCATGATTCAGTCACTGAATATCTCAGTGGCCTGCGCAGTATCACTGTATGAGGCGTTCCGACAGCGTCAAGTTGCGGGTATGTACGACACTGCACAACTCGGAAGCTCCGAGCTGGAGGCAAAGATCAACGATTGGTGCTCGCGCTGAGACTCTCCCCCAGGGGGATCACTTATCAGCTTCGCCCATCACAGGGTCGATCGAACCAATAATGGCTACAACGTCAGAGACCATTGCTCCTTCGGCCATGTGCTTCAAGGCCTGAAGATTGGACGATGACGGTGAGCGGATCTTCAGCTTCCATGGATGGCCCGTGCCATCACTGACGATGTAGAAGCCCAACTCACCCTTTGGCGACTCGATAACGGTGTAGGTATCACCTTTCGGCGGCATGGTTCCGAAGTTGATGATCATGAAGTCGTTGATCAGCTCTTCCATCTTCGTGTAGATGTTCGCCTTGCGCGAAAGCACCGACTGCGGCTGCTCTTCGTTGAGCACGGGAGTGCGCGGCATCGATTCGAGCTTATCAAGCACCTGGTGACAGATCTTCATCGACTCCCACACCTCGGCGTTGCGGCACATGTAGCGGGAATAACAGTCGCCATCGTTGCGCGTGATCACATCGAACTCGACCTGATCGTAGAACATGTACGGCTGATCGCGGCGAAGGTCACGAGCAACACCGGATCCTCGCAGCGTCGGCCCGGTCAGTCCCAGAGCGATAGCTTTTTCGGCCGTAATGTGCCCCACTCCTGCCATGCGATCAACAAAGATGCGGTTGCGGTTCACCAGACCTTCAACTTCCTTCATACGCTCCGGAAGCTGATTCAGCCACAGCCGTGTGTCGCGAAGAACATCGTCCGGGATATCATTCGCAACCCCGCCGATGCGGGCAAAGCTCGTTGTAAAACGAGCCCCGCAAATGCGCTCAAACAAGTCGTACTGCTTCTCGCGCTCCGTAAACGTCCACAGAAACACCGTCATGGCACCAACGTCCATGGACGTCGCGCCCATGGCCAGCAGGTGTGACGAGATGCGGGCCAGTTCGCTCACCAGCATGCGGATCCAGACCGCCCGCTCGGGCACATGCACGCCGGCAGCTTTCTCGATGGCCATGCAGATGCCGACGTTGTTGGAAAGGGGCGAGAGGTAATCCAGTCGGTCGGTGTGCGGAATGAATTCGTGGTACGTGCAGTTCTCGGCCAGCTTCTCGAAGCCGCGATGCAGGTATCCGAGTTCTGGCACGCACTTGACGATCGTCTCGCCATCAAGGCGCAGAAGCACGCGCAGCACGCCGTGCGTGGCCGGGTGCTGAGGACCCATATTGAGAACCATATCGTTCTCAAGCGGATCTTCGAACATGGCAACGGTGTCTTTGTCCTGCACTTCGCGCAGGATTTTGGCCTGACGCAGGGTCTCGACGCGTTCGATGGTAGCGGAGTTGGAGACGGGTATGGACATAGGTGTCGCGGCGTTGTTTGTGATCGACGTGGTTGCGCCGAAAATACGGAAGGTCAGCGGATGATGGACATGATCCAATTCCGCAAAGCAGCATCAACGGCGGGAGTCGGCCAGTGCCCGCCGTCGAATGGAAGGAACACCAACGTGAACCCGGCAGTTTCCAACGCAGATCGATACGCCGCTCCGTAGGTCGGCGGCACAATGGCATCGCTCGTACCATGCGCCAGGAAAACGGGAGGACGTGGAATGACCATGTCCCGGTAGCGCTGCAACACGTCATACTGCGGATAGTTCGACGCGCAGATGGTGGCCACACCTGCAAGTGGCCGTTGTGAGCGTGACATTAGCACGTGTGCAAAGTAGCCCCCTTGTGAAAAACCCACCACGAGGGGCGGTCGTGCGGTGTCAACGCGCAGCTGTGCCATGGCGTCTTTGATCACCATGGCGTACCAGTCCGCCGTCAACACGATCGACTCAGCACGCACCGAGTCCGGTGCCCAGTTGGCATCGGCAACACCCGCGTAGGCTCCACGTCCGGTCGTGACCGTTTCGGGGATCTTCGTGTAGGGGGCTTCGGGCGCTACCACGATCAAGGAATCAATTCCGAGTCCGCCGAACCAATCCAATAGCATCTGCGGATTGTTGCCGTTCCCATGCAGCAGGACTAACAGACGGTACGATGCCGAAGTCGTCGCGTACGATCTGGGCAGACGCACCTTGTAACGTCCAATGCGCCGCTGCTCGACAAAATGCCACCGTCCCGTGGTATCAAGTGGCGACGATGTCGCCACCGAGGCCGGCGCGCTTACGACGCCGGCACTACCGGCCGAAGATGCCCGCTTCTGCGCAGCGATGTCAGGGGGCGACATCAGAAAAAGTCCACAAATCACGAGTGCCGTCGTAAACGACACGAGCGGCCAGCGGCCGCTCGATATTGTGCTCATTGTGGGCGAAGTGGGACTTGAACCCACACGTTCTTGCGAACACGGGCTTCTGAGACCCGCCTGTCTGCCAATTTCAGCACTCGCCCAATTGTGCGCGGAGAGGGAGGGATTCGAACCCTCGATAGGATTGCTCCTATAACGGTTTTCGAGACCGTCCGATTCAACCACTCTCGCACCTCTCCGTGTCATTGTGATTGACAAGGCCGCGAAGATAAGACTCCGTGACCAATTACGGAATTACGGAATTACG
>DNLG01000135.1:5265-6038 GCA_003488525.1 Bacteroidota bacterium
CATGCTGCGACCCTACCGGTCACTTGTCTCGGCTCTGATATTCAGATACGACACATAGCGTTCTTCATCGATCAGGCTCTGGTCGACGGCGGCTTTGACGGCGCAGCCTGGTTCGTGGGTATGGGAGCACGAGTTGAATCTGCAGTTTTCGGCGAAGGGGGCGAACTCTTCGAAGTAAAATGGCAGCTCGTCCAGGCCCAGCTCCCAGAGGGCGAACTCGCGGATACCCGGCGTGTCGATGACCGTGCCGCCGTTACGCAATGGGATCACGATGGCGGCCGTTGTTGTGTGACGCCCCTTATCGTACTTGCGGGAGATCTCGCCCACGGCTTGAGGGATGTTGCTGATCAGGTTAATGATCGACGACTTTCCGACACCCGAGGGACCGGCCAGGAGTGAGACGTGAGCCTGGAGCTCGCGTTCAAGTTCAGCAATACCCTCACCAGTAGTGGAGCTGGTGAACATCACGGGAATGCCGAGATCATCCGAGTAGACACGCAGGTCATCGACAAAATCCGGCCTGTATTCATCAGGTATCAGGTCGATCTTGTTCACGACGATCATCGGGGCCAGATCTCCCTTGTCGGCAGCGATCAGATAACGGTCGATGAGGCGCTTCTTATAATCCGGCTGGGCGGCCGCCACCACGATGCAGAGCTGTTCGGCATTTGATACGAGGACCTGCTCTTTCCGGCTTCGGCCGGCGGCCTTGCGTGAGAGCACCGTTATGCGTTCTTCAACCTTTATGATCGTAGCGGTTGATTCCTGCGTGA
>DNLG01000135.1:6254-6507 GCA_003488525.1 Bacteroidota bacterium
CTCCGACGGCCACCAAGTTTGAGGTGTGAGGCACGTCGACAACACCCGACACGCTACAGTCCCAAATGGCATCGCGTGTGGCAACCATCCAGTGTGGTCCAAGTGGACGCATCACCCTACCCTGCAGAGCACCAGCAGGAACGTCTCCGAGCTTTACGCGGGTGCGAGTTCTGTCAAGCAGCTTGGCCCTCTGCCGTGTCCGAGCACTATACCCGAGATCTTGATCATGAGGGTCGGTTGGACGTGCTGGATT
>DNLG01000136.1:0-3198 GCA_003488525.1 Bacteroidota bacterium
CTGCCAGCACGAGAATACCGTAGCGATCACATAGGGTTAGAAACACCGGAGGTGGGCTGCCATGGACGATCCGCTCGGCGTTGACGCCCAGCGTCTTCATCAGCGACACGTCGTACTGCATCTGGCTAACACTGAGCGCAGGCCCGCGGCCCGGAGCGTCCTCGATGTAATCGATTGCATGCAGATCGAGCACGGTGTCGTTCAAAAGAAGCTTGCGAGCCCCATCGATACTGGCGACCTTGACGGAACGAAAACCGATGGGCTGCCGGTAGGTGTCGACAATGCCGCCGTCGGCCGTAAGTCGGACTTCGACTTCGTAAAGATGAGGATCGGCAGGACTCCATAGCCTGGCGCCGACAACGCTGAGGTTCATCTTCGGCGTGATCTCGCGCGCACGTCCGATGGTCGAAGGTTGAACGCCGGTGGTGCTGATGACGATCCCTGTTCTCGGATCAACAATGCGTGCTTCAACGCCGAAGTTGAGGCTAGAGTTGGAAAGGACGTCCGAGGCGCTGCTGATCGAACGTACACGTTCGATCATGCCGCTCATGATCCGTGCCGACACTTCCACGCGCCCCGTGCCGCCCTCGATCGACGTGCGCATGTGCACGCTCTCAGTCCACACGTGCGGAGTACCGACAAGAAAGACCTCGCGCAGGATCCCGAGATACTGTTTCGGCGCCGCACGCCCATTGCGCTGGACGTTCAGTGCCAAGGTGCTCATCGGGATGACGTTCAGCTCGATGGTATTCGACCCGACACGAAGAATGCCTTCACGGATGCGAATCGAGAACGGCGACATTCCTCCCGGATACCGCATGATGAACCGACCGTTCACCGAGAGCTCAACAGCGTCGACCATCCCAAAAAACTGCAGATGCCAGGTATTACGGATGAGCGTTACGCTGTCGATCCTGAGGGTCTTTCGAAGCTTTGCCGATTCATTGCCGCCCAGATCACCGGGAACCGTAACGGAGCTGACGACTGCGCCATCTTCGATCCGCTGCCACTGACCGGCCAGATCGAAGACTTTACGGGTTTCGCTGTCAAGAAATGGAGCTGACTGCCGCACCGTGATCGACGCCTGGAGCGTACCAGCCGCGAGCAGGGTCACAAGCAGTAGGACAACGGTTCGGTGCACGGTCTCTGAAGTGCGCTGTAGGTAGGTCATGGCGTGATGCAATAGGATGCGGCATGAATCGTGCAACCAAGCCGGTTGCCAAGTCGCACAGGACGAAAAGAATCCCCCCAGCGACTGCCGTGCAAAAGTAACGTGTCGGTTATCTTTGTCCATCACGCAGAAACACGGAGTCGGAATATCCTCGCCATTTGTTACGTCATGTTGCCGACCTCCAGGGGGGTTGGTCGTCAGTTTTGTTGAACAACCAAAGGTGAGCTGCCGACCGTGTTCGCGATTTCCCGACGAACGTGGACTGCGTTGCTTTGTGCGCTGAGCGCCTTGGCAACAGTGCCGGAGTGCGCTCTGGCCGAAACGTCCATATTGCCGTGGCTTGCCGAAAGCGAGCCACTGCATATCGGTGCGGTGCAGCTGACGACAACACTGCTCGGATCCATGCTCGGCATGATCCCGCAGGATACCACGCGGCGTGACTCACTTCCCAAGGGTCCGGAAGGCATCGGCGACCCGACCAATAAGGATATTCCCGGGTACTTCCCGGACGTGTTTATCAATCGATTTGGTCTGACGCCCCCTCAGAGGTCATACCGGTATATCCGCACACCCAAAGGGTACACCCAACGTGGTGGACTCGACACAACGGCCGATGTCATAAAGCTCTTCGAGATGGCCGATGGGGCAGATGTCGGAACCATGACGCCCCTTTCTCTTGACGCATATCTTCTGCAGCGACGCGAGCAGCTTCTGCGCAAGGCACGTGATTCAGCGCTGCTGAAGTACGAGATGAAGAAGCCCCTTTCTGCGGCCGAGCTGACGAAGCTCATCGATCAGGCCACGAACATTACCATCCCGCTGCCGCAAAATCCTCTCTTTGGCATCTTCGGCAAGCCCGAGATCTCGATCAACGTCAACGGAGAGGTCAACATCCAGGCCGGTTGGCGCTGGGATGCTCAGTCGCTCGGCACGGCATCGATTGCCGGACAGAATCAGTCGGCGCCGATCTTCAACCAGAATATCCAGGTAAACGTAAGCGGGCGCATCGGTGATAAGCTCCGCATGAATGTTGACTGGAACACGCTCAACCAGTTTGAGTTCAACAACCGATTTCGCATCGGTTTCGAGGGTAACGACGACGACATCATCAAGCGTGTCGAGTTCGGCAATGTCAATCTGGAATCACAGAGTGCGCTCATCGGTGGCGGGCAGACACTCTTTGGCGTGAGAGCCGATTTCCAGTTTGGCCCGTTGTTTATCAAGACCATCGCCTCGCAGCGTCGCGGAGAGCGACAGTTTGTCAATGCCAGAGGCGGCTCGTCGCGGCAGCAGTTTACGATCCGCGCCTACGACTATGCCAAGAATCACTTTTTCATTGATACGGCATACTTCGCCGTCTGGAAGGATTATTTCCGCACGGCAACGCCGGCCCTGTCCAAGGTCGGCGCTGATCTTGTCGTCAAGGAAATCGAAGTGTGGGAATCCACAACTGACCTGCGAGAGGTGCAGGCAAACGAGGCTGTTGCCTACGCCGAACTGCCGTCGATACGGTTCGCTTCCGGTGAAGTTTACCCATCGAATCTTACGCAGGCCGAGATCAAGGCCGGTATTGTCGAGAGGGGGCGCTTTGTGCTTCTGGATAAGCGCCGCTATGATGTTGACCTCAACCTGGGCACGGTCTCGGTGCTTAACCTTCGCAATGACCGCTACTACGCTGTGTCGTATCGCGTAGAGGGGCCGACAACTTCCGATGCCGACGATCAGTACGTCGGTACGCTGTCTCGTAATGCCAACGAGCGAGACACCATTCTGCTGAAACTGATCGCCCGCCCGCAGATGCAACCGGGCTTCCGTTCGATATGGAAGCGGATGATGCGTAACCGCTATCCGATCGGCGTGCCGAACATCAATCCGCAGGATGCACGTCTGGGCATGTGGTATTACCGGTCGACAAATGACTCGGCCGACGTTATCTATGGCGCTCAGGATAAGATCGTGACGATCTTTCGTGTCGACCAGGTCAATAACGGTACTGGCGTCGAGCCCCCTGACGGTGTTTTCGACCC
>DNLG01000136.1:3368-4337 GCA_003488525.1 Bacteroidota bacterium
TTCCGTGAAGGCCTGCGCGAGTACTTCGCAGCAAAGGGCAATGCTCAGCTGGCCGAGCAGTATGTCTTTAACGAAGTGTACGATACCACCGATATCGCTGCCCGTCTTGTTTCGGCCAAGGACCGCTTTCTGATCGTCGGCGAAGCCACGGGTACCCAGATGGGCAGCCGCATCCCGCTTGCCTATCAGCTGGCTCCCGGAAGCGTGCGTGTGACACTTGACGGGGTTGCCCTGCGCGAGGGCGTCGACTTCATGGTTGACTATAACAGTGGCTCGCTGTCACTGCTCAATCCGCGTGCTCAGCTGCCGAATGCCAACCTCAATATCGAATTCGAAAAGAATGATCTGTTCAATCTGACGACGCGGACACTTCTTGGCATGCGTGCCGATATGCGACTGTTCACCAAGCGCCGGATGAACGGCTCGATCGGCATGACGATGATGAATTACGATCAAGCCGCAATTGTCGACCGCGTGCTGCCGGGGCAGGAACCGAATGCCAATTTCATGTTCGGACTTGATGCAAAGTTCAACGCCGAACTGCCCTGGCTGACGGACGCATTGAACTTCATTCCGGGCGTCGACACCAAGGAAAAGTCCACCTTTGCCTTCAATGGCGAGTGGGCAATGGTCGATCCGACGCCGAACAAACGCTTCTCGACGGTCTCGAGCGATAACGGCAAGGCCGTTGCCTACGTCGATGACTTCGAGTCGGCCCGGCGATACCTGGGTTTTGGCCTCACGCCAACAACGTGGCAGCACTCGAGCGCGTCGAAAGATTCAACGCTGTGGGACAGTGATACGACAGCGCAGAAGTACCGCGGGAAGGTCTTCTGGTTCCAGAAGTTTGTGCCCGACGTGCCGCAGGTGGACGTCTATCCGAATCGCGCTCAGGTGCAGGGCCGCAACAACATCAATCCTCTGCGCATCGTGTTTGTGCCCGACGAGCGCGGCATTCATAATCCGAAT
>DNLG01000136.1:4611-6980 GCA_003488525.1 Bacteroidota bacterium
ATCGAAGTCATGATGCGCATCGAAGGCTACGAGCCCGGCTCACGGATGTTCATCGATCTGGGGCAGATCAGCGAAGACATCATTCCTAACCAGGGACTCAATACCGAGGACCGTCCGCCGGCGAACAACCTTGTGGACCTCGGTGAAGACACCGGCATCGACGGACTGACCGACGAGCAGGAGAAGCTGGTCTATCCAGCCCCCTTGAATCAGGAATCTGATCCGGCGCGGGACAACTACTTCTTCGATTTTCAAAGTAATCGAAACAATCAGGCCGAGGATCAGTTCCGCCGCTACAACAACTACGAGGGCAATGCCACACAGTCGGAGTTCGGTCAGTTCCCGGACACCGAAGTGCTCAACCGCAACAACGGACAGACCATTTCGCTCGATAACAGCTATTTCCGCTACGAGGTAAAACTCATTCCGAACCCGTCGCTGAATCCGCAGATCGTGGGTGGTAACCCGTCGAGCGGCTGGTATCAGTTCCGCATTCCCGTGCGCCGTCCGGATTCGATCGTCGGCAACCCTCTGTTTACCAACATCCAGTATGCCCGCATTCACTTTCAGGGCGGCAGCGTTAAGGTCTCCATTGCCGACTGGGGCGTTGTGGGATCTTTCTGGCTGCGTAATCATCAGTTTCAGTCCGGCGTTGATCAGACGGACACGGTGGTGCAGGTGGCCTACGTCAACCGCGAAGAAAATCAGGACGCACCGGACTTCTATACCATGCCACCGGGTGTGAGAGCGCCGCAGCAGCTGCAGAACCCCGACCCGTATCAGCTCCTGTATCTCAACGAACAATCTCTTGTTGTACGCACACGGAATCTTCGTGCCGGTGAGGAGCGATTTACTGCGCGCATCTTCCGTCCGTGGGACCTGTTCTTCTACAAAGAGCTGGCCTTTTTTATCCATGGCGACAACACGATGCCGTCGGCTGTGACGCAGGGCTCGACGCCGACGGCATACTGCTTCATTCGTTTTGGTATCGACTCGGCCAACTACTACGAGTATCGACGTCCGATGATACGGGGCTGGCAGGACCTGCGCATTCGTATCGAGGATCTGACGGCGATCAAGGAAATCCGCGATAAGTCTCGTGTCGATCACCGGCAGGAGTTTCCCGTGCCGGGCGATCCGCAGGGCGTCTATGCCATCAAGGGGAATCCCATCATGACGCGCATTGCGTTCTTCGGGTTCGGTGTGGCCAACCCGGCAGAGCGCTATCCCAACGAGCTCTCCACGGCTATGTGGGTGAACGAACTTCGGGCCGTCGATCCGACAGCCGATAATGACTGGGCGGCAATCGGGAATGCCACGCTGAAACTGGCCGATATCGGTGACATCACTACCGCGGTCAATACCACGACGCCGAACTTCCACCGACTTGAGGAGCGGTTCGGTAATCGTTTGAACTCTACAACCTGGACAACAACCGTGCAGCTGGGCCTTGAACGCCTGCTGCCAAAGAGTCTGCGCGAGACCAAGATCCCCATCAGTTACACACATGCCGAGATCACCGAGACACCTCAGTTCCAGGCGCAGAACGACGTAGTACTCGAGACAGCCGCGCAGGCCGCCGCGCGTGATACGGCTCGTAAAGGGGCCAGTGAAGAGGTCGCCCAGCAGGTCGCCGAAGAAGTCCGACGGCGCTCGCAGCGAGTTCGCGTGCAGGATCAGTGGGCACTCAACGGACTGCGCCTTGGCATCCCGGTAAAGGCCTGGTACGTTGATGACATCTTCAATAAGCTCACGTTCAACTTCTCGTACAGCCAGGAATTTGAACGTTCCCAGGTGGTGCAGCAGCGGTTCGACTGGAGATGGCGTTTCAAGGTGGACTATGCCGTCAATATTGCCCCGAAGCTGTCGGTCTCGCCGCTGAAGTTCCTAACGGACATTTGGGCGCTCAAGGCCTACAAGGATGCAAAGATCAACTTCCTGCCGCAGTCGCTCAATGCCAGTATGAACATGACGCGGGCACGTGTCACCGAACAGTCGCGCTTTCTGGTGCAGGCAAGCCCCATCATTCGCGAATTCATCGCTGAGAAGTCTCTTGGTTTTAACTGGCGATTTGTCGAGAATGGCTTCCTGAGCCCGACGCTCGACTACAAGGTCATGTCCATGTCGACGCTCGTGCCCTTTGAGCTCGATGAGAATGGCCGCCAGCGCACGGCTTCGCAGCTAACCTCGCAGATCTTCGGCGGGCAGGGTAGTCTGCTCAACCTTGGCAGCATCAGTAACTACAATCAGAACGTCACGATCTCTCTCAGGCCTCGCCTGCCGGACATCGGGGGGCTGAACCGCTTCCTTGAGACGACAAGCTCGTACACGTCCAACTTCACACTCTTCGACCCGCTTCAGGCCGATAC
>DNLG01000136.1:7260-13048 GCA_003488525.1 Bacteroidota bacterium
GTGCCAAAGGAAGGGGGCGGCGTGGGACGCTTTATTCAGGAGCTCTTTTTCGGTTTCGAGAACATTACCACGACGTTCAATCAGGGAACGAATGCTATCAACAAGGGCGTCCTTGGTCAGTCGGGATTTGGAAATTTCTGGAGCCGCACGGTGCTGTTCCGCGACAACGATCCGTCACTCGGACCCAGCACGGCCTATCAGTTGGGGTTGGTTTCCAATCCGCACGGAGAGGTATCGATCGAGCCATCGTCGACGTTCCCGTTCTTCCGCCTCGCGAGCGCCCCGGGCGTGCGTCCGCCGGATGCCGTCATGCAGGATGACTATTCGCAGAAGAATACGCTTCAGGTGCAGACCAGCCGACCGCTCTGGCCTGGTGCGACGCTCGATCTGACCATGCGCACCGACGTTGGATTTACGCGCAATCAGCGCGTCGAAACCGATGCTGCCGGGATACCGACGTTCAACAACGTGGTGAAGCGTCAGACCATCGACCGGACGTTTATCAGCTTCCCCGATCTGCCTTTTGGTCTCTCGGATGACACCGTCGAAAACGTCGTACGTCTCTACAACGAACGCAAGAGCGTCATTCTGGCAAATCCCGATACGACCAATCGCAATTCACAACTGCTGAATGCGCTGGCAGAGTCATTCCGCGAAGGTTTTGAGTCGTGGCAGTTCTTCAGCGGAGAGATCGCGCGTGCCATTCCAGCACTGAACTGGACTCTTCGATGGGATGGTATCGAAAAGCTGCCGTTCTTCAAGGGGCTTGCCCAGCGCGTGTTTCTTGAGCACGCCTATCAGTCGAATTACACCGAGAATGCCCGGACGAATGACAATGGGCGTTTTATCGAGATCCAGCAGGTTAAGTCCGGATTCACCCCACTGGTGGGCCTGAATCTGAGCTTTGACGAGAGAAAACTCAACGGTCTGCTCACGGCCACCGCTCGATACAACGTCACCACAACCCATGGCTTCAATGCTTCGGCCCGGGCTACGATCTCTCAGGAGACGTCTCACGAGTTTCAGATACAGGCTTCGTATCTGCGTCGCAATGTGCCGTTGAAGCTCCTCGGAATGGATCTCAATAACGATCTCGAGTTAACCTTCAACACCCAGATCCGCCGCAACCGTCGGGGTCAGTACGATGTACTGAACTACAAGCCCGGTGGCGCCGTGGTAGACGGTACGACACAGATCGTTGTCGAGCCCCGTGCGCGCTATACGCTCAGTGAGCGCGTTACCGCGTCTGCCTTCTTCAAGTACGAGGGTAATTTCAGCGAGGGGGCGGCCAATCCGGGCTTCAGTACCACCCAGGTCGGGGTTGATATCCGCCTGTCGATCTCGGGTGGCCGTTAGCGTGAAACGTGCATGAAACAAGGTTTTTACGGAGTACGCACGGCTTCGTACCTTTGTCGCTGTCTCCGCTGAAATCTGAACATAGGCGGCATTCGAATTCTTACATCATCGTGACGCATGTCACGGCCATGGAGTCGTTGAATCAATGGGAAAGATCATTGCCGTTGCGAACCAGAAGGGTGGGGTAGGCAAGACCACCACCGCCGTCAATCTTGCTGCATCGCTGGCCGCAACCGAGCAACGCACGCTGCTTGTTGACATCGACCCTCAGGCAAATGCCTCACACGGTTATGGGGTCGACACGACGGCGCTTGATAAGACAGTGTACGAAGTCCTTGTCAACCGACTGCCGATCGAGACTGTTGTTGTCACAACGGCGATGCCATACCTGGATCTTGTTCCGTCGCACATTAACCTGGTCGGTGCCGAGATCGAACTCATCGATGTTCCGCAGCGCGAGCAGCTGCTCAAGAGCATCCTGTCGTCGATCAAGGACAAGTACGACTACATCGTCATCGACTGTCCACCATCGCTCGGACTGCTGACACTCAACTCTCTGACGGCTGCCGACTCGGTGCTGATACCGGTGCAGTGTGAGTTCTATGCACTTGAGGGCTTGGGTCAGCTTCTTAACACGATCTCGATTGTGCGCCGCACGTCTAATCCGGCGCTCGAGATCGAGGGCGTGCTGCTGACGATGTATGATTCACGTCTTCGACTGAGCAATCAGGTTGT
Source organism: Bacteroidota bacterium (assembly GCA_003488525.1). Classification (GTDB taxonomy): domain Bacteria; phylum Bacteroidota; class Ignavibacteria; order Kapaibacteriales; family Kapaibacteriaceae; genus UBA10438. The sequence goes on from DNLG01000136.1 coordinate 9,352, forward strand.
CGACGAAGTGCGTCGGCACTTCGAAGACAAGGCCTGCCGCACGGTCATCGCCCGCAATGTTCGCCTATCTGAAGCGCCAAGTCACGGCAAGCCGGTTCTGCTGTACGACGCTTCCAGTATTGGCGCCCAGAACTACCTGGCGCTGGCCACGGAGATCCTCGAGAAGAACGCCACAACCGCCGGCGCACTGGTCGGCTAAGGACGGAGAGAACACCACGTGAAGCAAGGACTCGGACTCGGAAAGGGCATCGGAGCTCTCATACCGAAGGAACTTCTGCGGCCCGAAACGACCGCACAGCAGCCCATCGTGGCCGATGCGCAGCCCTTGGGAGTGACGGCCATCGAGATCGCAAGGATATCGACCAATCCCGTTCAGCCCCGTCATCACTTCGACCAGAAGGCGCTCGAAGAGCTGGCGCAATCGATCGCCGTGCATGGCGTGATCACTCCGATAACGGTGCGCAGACATTTCGATGGTTACGAGCTCATCAGCGGAGAGCGTCGGTTCCGTGCAGCCCAGATGGCCGGACTTACGGTGATCCCGGCGCATGTCATCGAGGTGGGCTCCGACGCGCAGATGCTCGAGATCGCTCTCGTGGAGAATCTGCAGCGCGAGGATCTTGATCCACTTGAAGTTGCGCAAGGGTATCAGCGTCTGATCGACGACTGTAATCTCAAGCAGGATGATGTGGCGGTGAAGGTTGGCAAAGATCGCAGCACGGTTGCCAATTCTCTGCGGCTTCTCAAGCTTCCGCCCGACATCCAGGCAGCGCTGCGCAACAGGCGCATATCCATGGGTCACGCCCGGGCATTGCTTGCACTTTCCAGCGAGGGCCGAATGCTCTCGGTGCTGCGCGAGATCGTCAACCGCGAAATGTCGGTCCGCAAGACCGAGGCCCTTGTTAAGGATCTTGAGCTCGGCCGCAAGGAAGTCACCCGCACAGGAGAGATCCGGGCCCGTTCGTCAAAGGCGACACAGCGCGCCGAACCCGCCCAGCCCGACAAGTCCCTCCAGGCCATCGAAGACTCGCTTCGACACGTCTTTGCCACGCAGGTACGCGTGCGCATGAAGAATGACGACGCCGGGGCGATAGAGATCGAGTTCTTTTCGCTCGAAGAACTTGAGCGGCTGCTGGACATGATGATGTCGGCTCCGACGCAGCAGGGCGGCTCGCGATGAGTCAGCCTGCGGCGTATCATGCAACCCACTACAGGGTGCGCTACAGCGATACCGATAAGATGGGTGTGGTCTACCACGGCAACTACCTTCGGCTGTTCGAGATCGGACGAACCGAGTATCTCCGTCACAGGGGGCTGCCCTACAGTCAGATGGAAGAGTCGGGGTATATGCTGCCGGTGCTTGAGGCAAAGTGCGAATTCCTTCTTCCGGCCCGATATGACGATCTGTTGGAAATCCGCACGGTGGTAGAGCCCCTTGACGGCATGCGGCTGACAATCAGCTACGAGATCGTGCGCGATAGTGCTACACTCGTGCGTGGGTGGACTCGTCACACGTTCGTGCGTTCGGAGACCTTCAGGCCGACGCGTCCGCCGGAGTTTTTCCTCAATGTGGTCGGAGAACAGTCGTGAATCGATCGCCTCACAGCATCCGTGTGCGTTTTGCTGTCATCATGGTGGGATGCGCCTGTGTGGCTGCGAATCTGCCGGCCCAGCAGACGTTCATCTTCAATTTTCTGCGCAGCACCATCAGCGCCCGCATTGCCGGGCTGGGCGGTGCAACGGTTGCTGTAACGGATGATCCAGCCAATGTGGTCATCAATCCTGCCGTGCTGACGACGGTCGATTCGTCAACGGTGACCGCGACGTTCATCAAGCACGTGTTGGACATCAATGCCGGATATGCTACCTACAACCGCAGTGTCGAGGGTCTGGGTGATATGGGATTCACCGTCGGTTACCTCAACTATGGAAGCTTTTCCAGAACGTCCGTAACGGGCGACCGCACGGGATCGTTCGCTGCCAATGATCTGGCTGTGTCGGTCTCGCTTGCCAATGAGATCGATTCGCTGATCAGCTACGGTGTGACGGCTAAGGTGCTGCACTCAACCATACCGGACATGTCGTCAACGGCCATCGCGGTCGACGCGGGCATTCTCTATCGCATGCCGGCCCGCCGTCTGAATATCGGCCTGAGCATTCTGAACGTGGGCACACAGCTCAGTACGTATGACGGCGTACGTGACCGTTTGCCACTGGATATGCGCCTTGGCCTTAGCCACCGCCTGCGCGGCCTGCCGCTTCTGGTCAACTTTTCGCTGAATCACCTGACAGACGAGACCGATAACGTTCTGGATCGTCTGCAGAACTTTTCGATAGGGGGCGAACTCTACCTCGGAAAGGTTCTTCAGGCGCGATTGTCCTACGATAATCGACTGCGCAATACCTCCGGCGTGAACATCGCATCGCAGCTCTCCGGATTGAGTGCCGGCGTCGGTCTGCGGCTGACGAGTTTTTCATTCGATTATGCCTACAGCGCTCTTGGTGCGGCTGCGGTCATGCATCGACTGAGTCTTGTAGTTCCAATTCAATAAGCGACCCACCGATGACGTACCGCGGATTCCATGCTCGGATGACGCTGCCGCTTCTTGCCGCGTGCCTTCTGTGCTGGCTCGTTGCAGCCAGTTCAATGGACGCGATCGTCGCCATTGGTGTACTGTGTGTGATCGTCGTGGTGTTCACCTTCCCATGGGACTCCTGGGCTGTGCGGCGCGGCGTATGGGACTTCCCGGAAGATCGGCTGCTGGGCCGGCTGGGCGTGCTGCCGTATGAGGAGGTCGCATTCTTCATTCTTCAGACCCTCCAAGTGTCCTTTCTGACTCTCGCACTCGTGCGATGGTTTCCTGCCGCGGCTGCTCATGACGCATTGCCCAGTATGGTCGACGCTGCCGTTGCCGGCGGCGTGATTGTGGTTGCACTGCTGCTGCACTGGATCACCCGAAGCTCCCGAGCGCAACGGCCGCAGCTGACCTATGCCTGGCATCTTGGCGTGTGGTTCGTTCCGCTGATTGCCGCGCAGTGGGCTTTTGGCTGGACGATACTCTTACCGCGTCTGGTTGTTGTCGCCATGGCGACGCTGACCATCGGAAGTCTGCTGACTGCGGCCGACGTATGGGCTGTTCGGCGCGGCATCTGGTTTTTTGACGAGCGTCAGATCACCGGATTCAAGTTTGCCGGCATCCTTCCGTGGGAGGAAGCGGCCTTCTTTTACCTGACAAGTCTGCTTGTTGCTCAGAGCATCCTGCTTTTCGTTCCTCCATCACTTCGTTAGAGAAGAGCAAGACATCACCGGACATGGAAAGTCTTCGTTTCGATCTTGCCGGCGGGCCGTGGTACCTCTACGCAGTCTTTGCGATCGTTGCCATCGCCATCTCGGCCTATCTCTATCGCGTGACCATTCCGCCGGTGGATCGGCGCACACGTCTGGTGCTCGTCGCCCTGCGGTCGATCGGTCTCATGGCCCTGATCCTGCTGCTCTATGAGCCCCTTGCGCGCTTTCGCCGCAGTGAGACCGTCGAGCCGCGCATAGCTGTCGCCGTTGACGTATCCCGCTCGATGGGCATGCGCGACCGCTCCCGTGATCGTGCCGCGGATCTGCGCACTGTCGTCGAGCGCGTGACCGACCGCCTGGGGGATGCTGCCGACGTTTACGTGTTCGATGAGAGCGTACGTACTCTAA
>DNLG01000136.1:13311-14516 GCA_003488525.1 Bacteroidota bacterium
ATCTATTCGGCCGAGCGCAGTGGCATGGCGGTGTATGCCATCGGTATTGGCGATAGCGTGCCACCGTCCGATGTGCGGCTTGTATCGGTGACCTCGGCAGGTGTTGGTGTGGTCAACGAGGTGATGCCGGTCACGATCGATGTCGAGCAGGCCTATATCACGGACCGAACGGCCACGATCATTCTGAACGATAACGGCACGGACGTGGCCCGGCTGCCGCTGCCGCTGAGGCAGAACACGCCTCGCTACCAGATCACGCATCAGTGGACTCCGGCGAGCGAGGGAGTTCATCTGCTCACGGCACGCATCGTCGATGCCGGTTCGGAGTTCACGCAGAAGAACAACGCCGCACAGACATCGGTCCGTGTGCGCAAGAACAAGAAGCGCGTGGTGCTTTTTGCCGGCGGTCCAAGTCCGGACGTTTCCTTTGTGCGCTCATCCGTGGAACAGGATCCTACGCTTCAACTTGCGACATACATCCATCGCGAAGGCGCAGCCTTCTATGAAGGCAGTCCCGGAGCCGGCGCACTGTCTGATGTAACGTCCATCCTTCTGATCGGCTTTCCGACGGCCTACACGCCCAAGTCCGTCATTGACGACATTGCCGCTCGGTGTCGCCGCGGGGCATCCCTGCTGTTTGTTGCCTCGGCAACGACTGACTACGGCAAGCTCGGGGCGCTCTCGGAGTTCCTTCCTTTCCGTGTTGCGTCCAACCGTCCGGTCGAGGTCAGCATAACGGCCGATGTAGCTGCGCTAGCCACGGCCGATCCGCTCATGCGGATCTCGGGTAGTGACGCCGACGCCGGAGTATGGAACAGTCTGCCGCCGATCTATCGCACGGAGCTGTTTGCCGAACCAACACCGGGGTCGGTCGTGCTGGCACGGTTCAAGGTCGGCTCTACACCGATCGATGAGCCCCTTATCATCAAACGCGATATCGGTCAGATGCGCTCGCTGGCAATTCTCGGTCACGGGCTCTACCGCTGGAGGCTGCTGGGACAGGGGCCGGCCCAGGCCCGTGGTGCCACGACGACGGACGTGCTGCAGAGCTTTACCACGAACACGATGAAGTGGCTCAGTGTTCGCGATGATGAGCGGCGCGTGCAGATACGCAGCACGCACGAAGCATACATGGTGGGTGAGAACGTCGCCTTTGTCGGCTCGGTCTTTGATCAGACCTACTCTGCCGTTGATGACGCCGAGGT
>DNLG01000136.1:14731-14928 GCA_003488525.1 Bacteroidota bacterium
CCCGGACGCTACACGTTCACCGGTGTGGCGACTTCGCGTGGCGTGACCGTTGGACGTGACCAGGGTACCTTCAGCGTTAGTGAGATCGGTCTTGAAGAGCAGACAACCACCATGAATGCCTCACTGCTTCGCGTGCTGGCGCAGCGTGCCGGCGGCCGCTTTGGAACTATGGACTCGCTTGACACGGTGCTGGATGC
>DNLG01000136.1:15165-15584 GCA_003488525.1 Bacteroidota bacterium
ACGGCCTTTGCCCTTGAGTGGTTCCTGCGCAAGAGACGGGGTCTTGTGTAATGTCACGTCGGCTGCCGTCGCATCTGGCCGACCTGTATGCGGAGCGCCACCGGGAGATAGGGCAGAGACTGCGCGACTTTACACGCGTCCCACCCGAGAAGTGGTTCTATGAACTCTGCTTCTGCCTGATGACGCCACAGTCGAGCGCCGTACACGCGCATGCAGTGCAGCTGGAGCTCGAGCGAATCAAGTTCTTTCAGCATGGGCAGGATGTGGTGCATCTTCTTCGCGATCCGGCCACGTACATCCGATTCCACAACACCAAGCATACGCGCCTGCATATGGCACGCGAGCAATGGCCGAGCATCGAAGCCATTCTGCTCGATAGGGGGCTCAGCGCACGAGAGCGTCGTGATCGTTTGCGTTAT
>DNLG01000068.1:0-137 GCA_003488525.1 Bacteroidota bacterium
CGTCAGGTTTCGCTGCTTCTGCGCCGTCCACCGGGACGTGAGGCATACCCGGGTGACGTGTTCTATCTCCACAGCCGCCTTCTGGAGCGTGCTGCCAAGCTCAGCGATGCGCTCGGCGCAGGATCGCTGACGGCTCT
>DNLG01000068.1:458-8948 GCA_003488525.1 Bacteroidota bacterium
ATGAAGAAGGTGGCCGGACCTCTCAAGCTCGACCTGGCTCAGTATCGTGCTCTTGAGGCCTTCGCGCGCTTTGGATCCGACCTCGACAAGACAACGCAACAGCAGCTGCGCCGCGGTGCACGTTTGCTGGAAGTGATGAAGCAACCGCAGTATTCGCCGGTCACGGTCGAAGATCAGATCATTGCCATCTACGCTGCCTCGCAGGGCTTTGCAGATGAACTTCCGGTGGAAAGCATCAAGCGCTATGAAACCGAACTGATCGACTTCGTGCATGCGAACCACGCCGACATTATCCAAGGTCTGCGCACCGAGAAGGCACTGACGGATTCGATCGTCGAGAAGCTCAAGGCAGCACTGACGGCATTCACCCAGCGGTTTGCCGCCACAGTTTAATTCGGAGCACAGATGATCATTCTCACGGGCGGTGCCGGCTTCATCGGAAGCTGCTTTCTGGCAACGCTGAATGCAGCCGGTCGTGAGGATGTGTTGATTGTTGACTCGCTCGGGAGCGGCCAGAAATGGAAGAACCTGGTCGGTCACACGTACATTGACATCGTCAGCAAGGAAGATTTTCGAGATATGATGGCCATCGGCGGACTCGATGAAGACGTCGAGGCGATCATTCATCTTGGAGCCTGCAGTTCGACGACCGAAACCAACGCCGATTACCTGTACGACAACAACTACCAGTATAGCGTCGACGTTGCCGAGTTTGCCTTTGAACACGATGTTCGGTTGATCTATGCAAGCTCGGCCGCAACCTACGGTGATGGCAGCTTGGGCTACTCTGACCGGTCATCTGATCTGCGCCCACTGAACATGTATGGCTACTCGAAGCACCTGTTCGATCAGTGGATCCGACGCCAGGGTATGGAAGGGGCTTGTGTGGGTCTGAAGTTCTTCAACGTCTTCGGTCCGAACGAGTACCATAAAGGCTCCATGGCGAGTCTCGTTTCCAAGGCCGTGGGACAGATCAATCAGAACGGTTACGTTCAGTTGTTCAAGAGCACGGACCCTGCCTACTCGGATGGCGGACAGATGCGCGACTTCATCTACGTCAAAGATGTGTGCTCGGTGATGATGCGGTTGTTGAACCAGCCCGACGTGAACGGCGTACTGAATCTGGGAACGGGAGTAGCACGGTCGTGGAACGATCTTATGGGTGCAGTCTTCGCGGCCATGGGTCGTGAGACCGACATCAGGTACATCGAAATGCCTGCAGAGCTTGCCCGGCAGTATCAGAACTACACACAGGCAGACATGTCAACCTTCCAAGCGGTACTTCCGGACGTGACCTTTGGGTCACTCGAAGATTCCGTTGCTGATTATGTGAACGGCTACCTCACTCGTGAGTGGCCATACCTTTGAAATCTGACGACCTGTAACTCAAGAACGAACCTATGGCAACTCTCCGCGAGACACGGGACCGGATCGTATCGGTCCGAAACACATCGAAGATCACTCAGGCCATGAGCATGGTGGCCACGGCCAAGCTGCGCCGTGCACAGGATGCGATCACGGCTGCTCGCCCCTTTGCCAATCAGGTCCAGAAGATCCTCGGTAATCTCTCTTCGGCAGATTCCGAGTTTGTGCATCCTTTTTTTGAAGTGCGTAAGGACGTAAGCAACATTGCGATCATTCCGATCACGGCCGATCGCGGACTTTGCGGCGCATTCAATGCGAACGTGTTGCGTGCACTCACCACGCGCATTGCAGAGCTCCGCGGCACATATCCCAAGGCGACGATCCACATTATCCCCGTTGGCAAGCGCGCCGTTAATGCCGTCCGCAAGGAAAAGGATGCGATCCTGAAGGAGTTCTCGGACATCTTCTTTAAGCTCGATTACAGCACTGCCGTAGAGATCGCCGATCTGGTTTCGGACGGATTTCTTGGCATGCAGATCGACCATGTCGAGATCCTTGGCAACCAGTTCGTCAACGTCATGCGACAGGTTGTGCGCACAACACAGCTGCTACCGATCGTGGCAGCGTCATCTGAAGCCACGACAACCTCAAGCATCGACTATATCTACGAACCATCGCGTGGTGAGATTCTCGATACGCTGCTTCCGATGTACGTCAAGCTTCAGATCTGGACATCGCTTCTGGATTCGAATGCTGCCGAGCATGCTGCGCGACGGATGGCGATGGAAAACGCAACAACGAATGCTCGGGATCTGATGCGCAATCTCCAGCTTCTCTACAACCGTGAGCGTCAGGCAGCGATCACCAAGGAAATGCTTGAGATCGTCGGTGGCGCTGAAGCACTGGCAAGTGCATAAGCGGGAGCAGTCCCGTGACCGAGCAGCAGCGACCAGTTTTCACCGTCCGGGGCGTAGCGCTCACTGTTGGTGTGATCGCTGTGCTGACAGTACTCGTCGGACCGTACCTGGGGGAGGGGAATCCCTATTCCTCATCCTTTGCGGCGCGCATTGAGCTCTACCGAGAAAAGCTCGACTCATTGAATCGCATCCGTGGCTGGCGCGATCGCATCTACATGCGGCACATGGCCAACCTTGAGATCCCCGAGTACATCGTCAGCAAGCTGCGTCCCAATGACACGCTCTTGCTACCTCCGATGGAGTATGGTAATCAGTTCATGGCCACGAAGGCCTTCTGGACCGATCCGCGGATCTTTACCTGGATGGTTGGCTTTCAGCCGGTCGTTGCGTGGTCGGATACCGCCCGACGCCACAAGGCCAATGCCTACGTTGTACTGGAGCAGAACACGATCTGGCTCACGAGGCCGGGCGGCAGTACCAACATCGATTCACTTCTGAAGGTGTACGAACAACTCGGAGCGCGGAAATGAAAAGCGAAGTCCCGTTGCTCGTTCTCACACTGCTGATGCAGTGGCTTACTGGACTGTTTGCCGTTGGTGCAACCGGATACCGTGCGCAGCGCTCCGTGCTCCTTCCGATGTCACTTCTGCTGGGCATGTTCCTGCACTCTCTGTCGATGTTCATCGCGCAGATGGCAGGCGTGCCCCTTTCACTGCAGACGATGATGGTCTCAGGCATCGCTGCTATGCTTGTGCCGCTGCTACGATGGAACGCCGTGCGTGGTTCGCTTGCAGGACTCTTCATGATGCCCCGATTCAGGCCAACGCTGTATGATGTTGTCATCTTCGGCTTCATCGGCTACGTGGCATACATGGTCGTCTGGGCCAGCTGGTACTGGCCCGTTACGCCATTCGATGCCATGGCGGGAATCGATCTCGTGGCTCGCTATGCGGCCCGCGACGGGATGATCGCCAGTCAGGTCTTTACCGATCCTTCGCTACAGGGTAATCTTTCCAATCAGCCGTTCTACGCCCCCTTCGCCATGCTGATGCAGGTGATGATGAAGCTTGTCGGGTATCCATACACGCAGATCTGGGTGAGCATCGTTGCGATCTGCTTCTGGTGGTTTACGTGGGCGACGCTGCGCAGTCTGGCCCATCCGCTGATCGCAGGACTGCTGACGGTGCTGTTCATTCTTACGCCCGAGATGCTGGGGTATTCGTATATCCTGCAGACAGACTTTGCCAACGCGGCCTTCTTTGCCATCGGCTGTGTGATGCTTATGCGTTCTATCAATGAAAAGGAGTTTGCCGGCACCATCGTCAGTGCCATCGCCTTTGCCGGTGCATGCTGGTCGCGAACGGAGACGCCGCTTCTTGTGGGTCTCATTGGTGCAGCGGCGTTGCCTCAGATACTCCGCGTTTTTGGTCCTGTCAAGGGGCTTGCCGGTGCGTTGGGGGTTCTCGCAATGTCGACGCTGACATTTGCGCTGTGGAACATCGTCTTCTTCAATGCATACCTTCCGGTGCGTCCATCAACAGCCGATCAGCTCCGGAGTTTTGATCTTTCACTGTTTGCGCAGGTCGTATCAACGAGCTGGACATCGGTGATCTCAAGCACTGAGCTCTGGGGCTGGATCATCTGGCTCTTTATTGCTGTGATCGTCATAGACACCCTGCTGAACCGCCGGCTGGCGCAGCCGCTGCTCATCGGCTTCGTCGTGGTAACGTTCCTGGGACTGTTTCTTGTGGGCACGATCTTCAGCGCAGCGGTCGTCGAACAGACGCTTCGACGAGGCATGTTCAAGATCATTCCGCTCATGGTTGTTGCGATTGCCGGCTCTGGTATGGTAAGTTCGGCATCGACAGCACTGTACTCATGGGAGGCTGGACGGAAGTCCTGACATTACATGCCAAAGATCGCGCTTATCCTTCTTGCAGGACTTGGCACCTTTCTGGTGCTGATGACAGGTAGCGCGCTGATCTCCCGGGTCTTTGTCAGAAGGTCTATACGTCGACTTGTCCGTACCATTTCAAACCAGCAGCTTCCTCGATTTTCGAAAGAGCTTGTGGTTGGGTTGCCCGCACCTGTGCAGCGATATCTGCTGAATGTGGTGCGCATCGGACAGGAGAACCTCCGCTATGCGATCCTGACACAGCGTGCTCGTTTCCGTCACCGTCCCGGCAGTCCATGGTTCACGGTCAGGGCCACGGAAACCATTTCCGGCATGGAGCCGGGTTTTGTCTGGGATGCCGTGTTGCGCCACAATGCAGCATGGTGGCGCACAGCAAAGCTGAGCTATGTGCGGGGCGAGGGTCATGGACATATCAAGCTCTACGGTGCCATGACGTTGCAGGAGTATGGCGGCAAGGAGACGGATGCTTCTATGCTGTTTCGCTTCCTGAGCGAACTGGTCTGGATCCCGACTGCATTTCTGCCAACGAAGACGCTGCGCTGGGAGTCTGTCGATGACCGAACGGCACGTGCAGTGATCAGTGATGGTGCAACACGCGTTAATGCCACGTTCCACTTCAACGATGAAGATGAGATCGAGCGCATCGTCACATCAGACAAGTATCGTGATCACAAGAGCGGGTTCGAACAGGCGCGCTTCACGATGCACTGCCGCAACTATAAAGTGATGGACGGCGTGAAGATCCCGACAGAGGTTGAGTTTGTCTGGAACCTTGAGTCGGGCGACTTCGACTACGGCCACTTCACGATCACCGACGCAGCGTACTACTTCAGCTGAGCGTTGCGCAACCGGCGCGCTTCAAGATAGGCCGACGGAACGGCCAGCAACTTCTGCAGCATCCCAATGCTTGCGCGTCGGCTGAAAACGTTGTAGTCCATCGATTCAACCACGCGCAGGATCTTCTGGTAGTTGCGACTCATCAGCAGAACTGTGACCATGCTGCTGGGCTCGAGCATGGCGATGCCCGTATCGGCCCGACGATACAGCACGTCGGCGCGACGGATGTACTCGGCGATCAGCGCACGGACATTGGGAGTGAAGCGGCTGCCCAAAACATCGTCTTCGCTTACGCCATAGCGCTCCATGTCTTCCTGGGCGAGATATATCCGCCCCCTGACCGCGTCTTCTTTTACATCTCGGATGATGTTCGTCAGCTGCATGGCGATCCCGAGGTCGACAGCATACGTCAATGCGTCCGGTGATGAGTACCCGAAGATCTCCGACGTCATGAGGCCGACCACGGAGGCGACCTTGTAGCAATAGACTTCAAGCTCGGCGTAGGTACGAAAGCGTGTGATGGTTGTGTCCATCAGCACACCCTCGATGAGTTCTTCGGGTAGATGACGCGGAATGTGATACGTCTGCAGGGTGTCTTCCCAGGCCAGGAGCACGGCTGCTCGGTCCTGATGTGCCATATCGGGAGCATGAGCCCCCTGCTCTCGATCACCCGCATAGACCTGTCCGACCTCGCTTCTCCATTGTTCCACGAGGCGAACTGCATCCTCACGTGTCACGTCTCCGGCCTCCATCGCCACATCGACGATGTCGTCCACGTACCGACAGAACGCATACACGGCATAGCACGCGTTGCGCTTCTCGGATGGAATGAAGTGTGATGCTGCGTAGAAGGTCTTGGCGTGGGTGCTTGTTACCCTCCGGCAAACTTCATACGCCCTGTCTGTGGTCAACTCGTGCATATCCCCGGTTCAACATTTCCTAGCTTTGAAATCGCCACATCACCCTCATACACTCCGCATGAAAATACGCACGCTCTATCGCTGTTCCAGTTGCGGACACTCTACACCCAAATGGGTCGGACGTTGTCCGGGCTGTGGTTCATGGGAGAGCATGATCGAAGAGGTCGATGCGACGTCGACCTCGAAGAGCTCGAAGCATCGTTTGTCGGCCGTTGCGGCCGGCAGCGCAGCGCGTCTGGGCACGGTGGACGTGGAGCGCACGCCGCGTATACCCACGGGCATGCAGGAGCTGAATCGCGTGCTCGGTGGTGGCATCGTCCCGGGAAGCATGGTGCTGGTAGGGGGCGATCCGGGCATGGGCAAGAGCACGCTGATGCTACAGCTGGCGTCGTTTGTCGGTGGTGCGGTGCAGGAGCGTCCGTGCCTATACGTGACGGGTGAAGAGAGTCTGCATCAGATCAAGCAGCGCGCAGAACGTCTGGGTGTTGATGCATCCGGGATCGTCGTTGCCTCCGAGACCAATGTTGAGCGCATCGCTCACCTAGTTACGAATGAGAATCCGAGTCTTGTGATCATCGACTCGGTGCAGACGATCACCACCGATGCGCTGGAGTCATCGGCCGGAAGTGTTGCACAGGTGCGCGAGTGTACGTCTCTGCTGACGCGGATCGCGAAATCTTCCGGTCTGCCGATGGTCATCATCGGTCACGTCACCAAGGATGGAATGATCGCCGGACCTAAGGTCCTGGAGCACATGGTCGATGCGGTGTTGCAGTTTGAGGGCGACGGAACGTACTCGTATCGTGTTCTCCGTGCGTTGAAGAACCGGTATGGTTCCACGAATGAGATCGGTGTGTTCGACATGACTTCGACGGGACTTCGGGAGGTGACCAATCCGAGCGAAGTACTGCTGTCGCAGCGCAGCGCGAATGAGCCCGGAACGGCCATCGTAGCCGTGATGGAAGGAACGCGTCCGCTACTCGTGGAAGTACAGGCGCTGGTGTCGCCCTCGGGTTACAGCGTGCCGCAGCGCGTCTGCACAGGGTATGATAATCGTCGACTCCAGATGATCCTTGCCGTGCTCGAAAAGCGAGGGGGCATCCAGGTGCGCCAGGCAGACGTTTTTGTGAACGTTGCCGGTGGCATTGCCGTGCAGGACCCCGCCGTTGATCTCGGAATAGCCATGGCCATTGCCAGTAGCGTCACCGATGAGCCCCTTCCCGGAGGTATCGTTTTCGTTGGTGAACTTGGGCTAACCGGCGAGGTGCGCCGCGTGTCACATCTGGACCAACGTGTAGCCGAAGCAACACGGCTCGGATTGGAAAGGATCTACGCACCTGCCAAGGGGCTTACATCATCCGCAGTGGTTTCCGTGGATCGACTCTCCGAAGCCTTGCGTCTGGTGTTAGGGTAGCAGCTGAGTTGCCGGCCCCGATCTTCTGTCGTGAGTACTTACTCGCGATTCTGTCAGAGTCTGATGCCAAGAAAGACGCGTCCTCCCGCTTCGATGGAGACCGTGGTTGAGTAGTTCCGGTGGATCGGCGTTAAGCCACGCAAGGCATAGGCCTGTAGTGCAGTCTCAACGTTCGCACCGGCCAGGTTGAACAGAAAAGTATAGCCCAGGAGAACGCCGCCATCGATCATCGTTGACGTATGTCCTGATGTTTGAATGCGCTCTAGAACACGGGCGCGACCGCCATCTTCAGTCTCAAAACCCGGCCAAGGGCCCAATACTGCGTCCCTGGGTTCATAGATAACGAAGCGGCTTACAGTTGAGGCATTGGAAACCATCGATGCTCGAATCATCGGTATAAGGCTCAACGAACCCCATTCGATTCCGGCACCTAGCACGAAACCAGTTGATGTGGAGTTGTTGGAAAGTTCGAACCCGTTGATTGTCATCAGAACGTTGCCATTCTGATCAATAGTTTCAGTCGGTTCAGATCTTTTTTGCCAGCTGGATCGTGCGTTCAGCTTAGATACTCCAAGTAACGAAATGAAGCGCAGTCTTGAATCGGCGGAATATCTGAGGTATCCTTCAAGTGCGATTGATTCTGACGATCCGTTCCCCGTTCCATAGATGCCGCACTGAGAACAATCCGATACTCGCAGCATACTGGTTGACACGCACGCAGCGCCAAGTGTCCCTGTGATGCCGAGCGATACTTGGGTCTGTGAATACAAGTAGACGGTCGTGAGTGTGATAAGCAGGGAGATGCTGAGACACCGCATAGAGTGTACCTCGGTAACTATGAGAAGATGAATCGACAACGAGTCCTTCCACAACATAGAAAGAGGCCGTCAGTTGTTCAAACTAACGGCCTCTGTTCAAGGGTGAATGTTGATCGCTTTAGGCTAAGTCAAACCTATCGAGATTCATGACCTTGGTCCATGCAGCGACGAAGTCGTGCACGAACTTCGCCTCGCCGTCGGCGCTGCCGTACACCTCGGCCAGCGCCCGCAGCTGCGAGTTGGCGCCGAACACCCGGTCGCCAACGGTGCCGGTCCAGCGCCGCGCGCCGCTGGCCCGGTCGCG
>DNLG01000123.1:0-1645 GCA_003488525.1 Bacteroidota bacterium
ACGTTCAGTTTTCATCGAACAATGGTGCTTCATGGCAGTCGATGGGCATCGTATCGGCAGCGTCGACATCGGTTAATTGGACGGTTCCTAGCGTAGAGTTTTCGGGTCAGTGTTTGGTGCGCGTTGTCGGAGTTGATCGTCCAGAGATCAGCGCCACTTCCCTGCCATTTGCCGTCGGCTCGAGAGTTGTTGTGGTTTCCCAACCGCAGTCAAAGAACATGTGCGTGGGTGAGCGGTATTCGATGGCAGCCATCACCAGTGGTGCTGTGCGCAACTACCAGTGGTACAAGGACGGTGTTGCTATTGAGAATGCTACCGGACCTCTTTTCGAGATCGACCGTGCCCAGTACAACACTTCCGGTGTCTATCACTGTGAGCTGTGGGGATTTGGTCAGTGCGGAAACACGCGTACTGCCGAGGTGCACATCCGTGTGGCCCGTCCGACGCAGATCGTGAACCAGACTCGCAATGCTGCCATCCAACTTGGCGGAACGGCCGTCCTGACGGTCGAGGCGGAGTTCCCGAACGAAGCAATCGATTATCAGTGGTACAAGGGTCAGCAGATGCTGTCCGATAACGGCCGCATCGTAGGTACGAAGTCAAGCCGTTTGGAAGTCCGTAACATTTCCAATGCAGACCTCGGAACCGACTACTACTGTGTGGTCACCGGCGTCTGCGGCAGCGCAACATCTCGTAATGCCCGCATTCAGACCACTGGCGTGTTTGTTGATTTTGCTCAGAACTCCATCACGGTCTGTGATGGAAAGAAGGCCGTTATCGAAGGCATGGCCTATACCAACCCGCCGGCCGGCGAGCTTCGTGTTCAGTGGTGGTACAAGGGGGCTCCCCTAGCTGAAGGTGGACGCTATTCCGGAACGCAGACAACCACGTTGACAATCGATCCGACGACGCCTGAGGACGTTGGCGAGTACACCCTGTATGCGGAACTGGCCAACAACCGCAACGTCAACGCTCTGGGTTCGGTCAGTCTCGAAATTGGCGGTGTGCCGACGATCACGACTCAGCCAATCAGCAACACCGCCTGCGAAGGCGAGGCATTTACTCTTTCGGTAGCTGCTACCGGAACCGGTGCGATCACGTATCAGTGGCTGTTCAACGGACAGCCTATCTCTGGTGAAGTTTCTCCAACGATCACTCTCGGTGCCACTAAGGCACGTCAAGGCGAGTATACTGTCCAGGTAAAGACGCCATGCTGGCTCGTCGTTTCACGACCAGCCATCGTGACTGTGCGCGATGCAACAACGATCACCCAGCAACCTCCTGCAACCGTTGCAGCGACGGTTGGTCAGCCCCTTACCATTACCCTTGCGGCAACGGGCTCGGGAACGCTGCAGTATCAGTGGTTCAAGAGCGGCGCTGCTCTGACCGGTGAGGTTACGCCGACGTATACCAAGGCAGCCTACGACATTGCCGACGAAGGCAAGTACTGGTGCCGTGTGCGCTCGGAGTGCGGTGAGGTGATCTCTGACACTACGACAGTGACCACCAAGCCTGGTGTGGTGAGCGTTGATGATCAGGGCGAGGTCGTTGCCGGATATTCGGTTTCGCCGAATCCTGGTTCGGCAATGATGAGTGCCCGTCTGGTGCTGGCCGAGTCGTCACACGTTGTTGTGACGCTGATGAA
>DNLG01000123.1:1940-2563 GCA_003488525.1 Bacteroidota bacterium
ATCATCAAGTAGTGTTCCGACCGGCATCTGATTGAAGTTGTTCACACAGAAGGGGTATGCGCCAGCGCATGCCCCTTTTTTTGTAGAATCGCGGTGATTTGAAAGCAAGGCAATGAAGGCGTTAGCACGTATCTCCCTGTTCATCATGACCGCCCTGACCAGCATTTGTTCGATGTTGGCTCAGGAGATGGTGGTCAGCGAGTACTACAACATCCAGGACGTCAACAGCGAGTGGACCGAGCTGGTGGTGGTGGCTGATAATCTGAATGCTGTCGGGTGGATCCTCACGGATGCCAATACGGGAC
Source organism: Bacteroidota bacterium (assembly GCA_003488525.1). Taxonomy (GTDB): domain Bacteria; phylum Bacteroidota; class Ignavibacteria; order Kapaibacteriales; family Kapaibacteriaceae; genus UBA10438. The sequence goes on from DNLG01000123.1 coordinate 2,246, forward strand.
AGGTCACACGTCAGGGTGGTCCGCAGTTTCGTGATATCCCCCTGTGGCGCAACCTCAGAGCCGGGACGATCATCGTGCTGTGGCATCGCAACATTCCCGCCGGCTATGTACAGGATGCAGATCCGGCTGACGGATATCTCGAGTTATCATCCCGCGATCCCAACTTCTTTACCACGTACTACTTTGCTGCGCCGAGTGATAATGCTGATCTCAACATTGCCGACGCTGGTGATGTGCTGCAGATTCTTAAATCAGATTTCTCTCACGTTCACGCTCTAGGTCATAACAAGCCAACGGGTGCGGCATACAACGCCATTG
>DNLG01000123.1:2776-4121 GCA_003488525.1 Bacteroidota bacterium
GGCCTATGGCATCGGCCTGACCAAAGATTCAGTGGTGGGCGGGTTCAACGATTCCCGAGGATTGCCGAACCGATGGGATCTGGCTCGCACAAATCAGGGAGTTGCCAATATCAATCATTGGTTCTGGCGTGAAACGCGCGAGCCGAAATGGACAGCTGCTCCTGCCGTTACACTCGTGAGTCAGTCGGCCACAAGCAACACGATAGAGTGGACCGCGCTGGACGATCCAAACCCGCAGGACTCGACGACCGGGTATCTGATCCTTCGCGACACACTCGGATTTACCGGTTTTCCGGCAGCATCGATACGTGACGGTTCAAACATTGCGAAGGGGGCTAAACTTGGCTCGGCAACGGTGCTGGACATTCGGCCCACGAAACTCGGACGTCGACTTGTCGATTCGATCAATATCCTCTGCGGTATGACCTACACCTATCGAGTGTACGGTTACCGATATCGTCGTGACGACCTTCTGACCGTTACCGATGACACTACCGCTCGCGGGCGGCAGTACACTGATCAGCGCTGGGCGGAGTCCGCGCCCATCAGCAAGAGCAACCCCACAAAACCTGTCATTCAAGCTTCGCGTCTTCAGATCTGTCCAGGCGACACCGTCACGCTCACCACGACGACGACCAACGCCGTCCTCTATGAGTGGACGGTAAACAACCAGCCTGTGCCTGTTGGCGGCACAACACGCATCGTTGTGCGCTCTACCGGTGAGTACCGGCTTATCATCAGAGGCGCAGAGGGCTGTTCCGCTGTTTCAGATCCGATCACCATCACGGCTCTACCGGCCCCTTCCGTGGAGATCCGACCATCGGGCACGCAGACGATCTGTCAGGGAGACAGCGTGCAGCTGACGGCTTTAACGGCGGCCGCCACGTATGAATGGCTGCGTGATGGTCGGGTCATACCGGGTGCCACAGGTAACACGATCGTTGCCCGTTCAGAGGGTGACTATCAGGTACGAATTGCGACTGCGGCAGGATGTCCGGGAATATCGCCGGCTGTACGCGTCCGCAACATTGACGCGCGGTTCCGTGTCGAACCCGCAGTTGTGGACTTTGGAACGATCGGACAGTGCAAGACAGATACGACCGTCATTGTCGAGATCGTTAATCAGGGACAGGCCGACCTGACGATAACCAATGCCAACCTCCCCGCCGGTTTTGCGCTGGTTTCTCCGGCGCCCGGTTTTCAGGTTCCTGCTGGGAAGCGGCAGACTGTCACGCTGGTTTTTGCCCCTTCAGGCCCGGGTACCATTAGTTTGCCGGCGAGCTTTCAGGCGCAACCATGTGGTGCTTCGGCGGCGTTCACCGTCAGAGGGCAGCGTACGGCTGTC
>DNLG01000123.1:4335-5415 GCA_003488525.1 Bacteroidota bacterium
TTCTGCGTGCGAAACACCGGTACGGAGCCGATAGTCATTGGCGTGCCGAGAGTCGATCCGCCGTTCTATCTTCTAACAGATATACCGCGGCCCGTCACCATCGCTCCGGGATCACAGTTCTGCATCAGCGTCATGTACCGTCCGCTGGGTTTGGACCTCGATCGCGGCGTGATCCAGACCATCGCGTTCCCCTACAGTTCAGCGTCGTGCCAGGACACATTGCGCGCCCGTGTTCAGGCGGCCTCGTATAGACCACGCGCTACGGTCGAGGAAACGCCCATTGATCTTGGTGTCGTTCTTCAGTGTGCTCGACAGGTAGACACCATCATTCAGGTTTCAAACCCCTCGCTCGTGCCCATCAGCGTAACGGGTGTGGATGGAGTAGACGTACGATTCGTTGGCTCTCCGGTTACGATCGAACCCAAGGGAGTGCGAAACATTCCCGTGACGATCACACCATCGGGTAATCCCGGCGCATTCAGCATCGTAGCAAAGGTCTTTTACGGACCGTGTCAGGATGCAGAAGAGGTACAGTTTGATGGACTGCTTCTTGATGCGGTCTATCAGGTGGATCGAGCAGAGATCGACTTCGGTGATGTTGTTCTGTGTCGTGATTCTGCTCGCAGCCTCCGTTTTGCGCTCAGCGCGCGCGGACTCTCCGGACTGCGATCGCGGCTGCGTCAGCTGCGGGTCTCGTCTCCGTTTCGCTCGAGCGTTCAAAGCGGAGCCAGTTTCCGTGACTCGCTGGAGGTCGACGTATCCTTTGCACCTCGTGCCGAAGGCGTTTTCGTCGATACGATCGTGATGCAGATCGAGCCATGCGGCATTGAACGTCGCGTGATCCTTCGTGGTCGGGGCATCCTGCCACGTCGTACAGCGACGATCTCGGCGTCGGACTTTGGATTGGTCGGCCAGGGCGGCTCGGCCACGCGAACGATAGTGATCACCAACACCGGTCAGATCCCGATCGATGTGCAGGCTCTTGAAGGCGTGCAAGCCCCCTTCCGCATAGCGGCAATGCGTCCTGCCCTACCGTCTATTCTTCCGGCAGGAGCAGTCGCAGAGGTCGATGTTGAGTAC
>DNLG01000123.1:5633-6141 GCA_003488525.1 Bacteroidota bacterium
CGGTGTTTCGCCTCAGCGGCGCCACAGCAGGCAAGGGAACGATCACGGGGCTACGCATTATCGCTCCAGCCAATGCCACCGCTCTTGCCGGTATGGATGTCGATATTCCACTCGAGCTTGCTTCGGCCGTCTCGCTTGATTCGGCGAACCTGCGATCAATGCGCATCGATCTACGGTATGATCCGCGCCTTATGCGGCCAGATGCCGTTACGGCAAATGTTCCGGGGCTGACGGCCTCATTCACGGAACGTTCGCCCGGCGCTACCACCATTCAAATCATTTCCGACCGACCTATCAAGGAAGCTTCACCACTGGTTTCGCTGAAAGCTCGGACCTACGTTGGTCCGCTTCGCACAACGGTGCTTGATGTTGACACGGTCACAGCTCCAGGCGCAATCATCACCGGTGATGACGGCCAGCTGAGTCTGGAGACAGACTGCCAGATCAATGCTTCCGCAGTAGGACTAGTTCGGCCCATCGTGTTCCGGACGCATCTCGTCGATGGTGA
>DNLG01000123.1:6356-13788 GCA_003488525.1 Bacteroidota bacterium
GCCTCGTCGACAGGTCAGATGCGCACGTGGGTGTTTTCTGCCTCGACGTCTGGTCTGACGCGTCAGGTCACACTCGGACTGGCAGATGTTTCCTCGGGATTCTATACGGTCGGCTACCGTCATGGCCGTCACGTCAAGTTCATTCCGCTGGTGATCACGCGATGAGCGTTTTTGCCACGGAGATCAATTGCAAACAATCAATGAGGAACGCGTGAACGTCCTGGTTACCGGTGCAACCGGTTTTGTCGGCAGTCATGTTGTTGATGCCCTGCTAGAGAAGGGGCATACGGTACGTTACATCGCCCGGTCGACATCGAATCTTCGCTGGCTCGAAGGCAAAGACGTCACACGCGTGGACGGTTCACTGTTTGACGTCGCCTCACTTCGTCACGCCGTCGACGGTGTCGATATCATCATCCACGTTGCCGGTCTGACGGCGGCCAGAAACGAAGAGGAGTTCCGCCGGGGCAATTTTGAAGCGACCCGAAATCTTCTTGACGCTGTGCGCTCGTACAACCCGGGCCTTGGTCGGTTCGTGCACGTATCCTCGCTGGCCGTTGTCGGTCCGTCGGCGTCGGTCCAACAGCCGGTCACCGAAACGTCACCTCTTCGCCCCATAACGGCATACGGACGCACAAAGAAACTTGCTGAGGATGCTGTGCGCGAGGCGGCCGACATACCATCGACCATCATTCGTCCTCCGGCCGTGTACGGACCGCGCGATGAGGCGATTCTGACCTTTTTTCAGACCGTCAACAGGGGTCTTGCCACCTACATCGGCTTTGGTGACAAAAGTGTCAGTCTTGTGCACGTGCGTGACCTTGCCAGGGGTATCGTCATGGCGGCATTCCACGAAAACGCCGTTGGTCAGACGTACTTCATCTCGTCCGACGAGTTCTATACCTGGCCGCAGATCGCAACCCTCACCGGAGCCGTGATGGGTAAGCGTCGTCTTCTGAGCCTTCGCCTTCCGCACGCGGCCGTCCTTGGTATAGCGGGCGTTGTCGGCAGTCTCGGTAAGATCATGGGTAAACCCCCGGTGCTGGATTTCGAAAAGGGGCGAGACCTGATCCAGCCCTACTGGATATGCAGCACTCAGAAGGCCCGCGAAGAGATCGGATATCGTCAGGAGATCTCCCTTCATGAGGGGATATCAGAGACCGTCGAGTGGTACCGGAGTCGCCGCTGGTTATGATTCGACGGCTGCTAGTCAACATTACCGGGACGAGCATTGCCGTTATCGTCCTGACGATCATCGGCGTGACCTTTGCGATCCTGCTGGCAACAAGAAGTCATCCCAAGCCATATCAGGAAACCAGTGCATCTGTTCGTGATTCCGTGCAGGTGTATCGCAATGCGTTCAGTATTCCCCACATCGTTGGCTCGTCACTGCACGATGTGATCTTTGCTCAGGGGTATACTCACGCGCAGGATCGGCTCTGGCAGATGGACTTCTGGCGACGCGCAGCCACTGGGCACACGTCCGAGATCCTGGGTCCGGACGGTATTGCATTCGATGCATTCATGCGCACAATCGACATCGAAGGTATTGCGCGCCGACAACGTAAGGGGCTTAGCAGCACGGCACTGCAGATCCTGCAGGCCTACAGCGACGGCGTGAACGCCTACATCAAGGAGAATCGAGAGAGTCTTCCGTTCGAGTTCGATGCTCTTTCTTATGCGCCCGCCGAGTGGACACCCGAGGACTGCCTCATTATTGGTCGGGCATTGTCGTTCGACATGAGTCTTGGATTCTGGTCGGATATTACCTACGCACAGATCGAATATCAGCGCGGAACGCAGTTCGTCAGCGACTACATCCCGCGTGACGCCCACGGGCCGTTTGTGCTTGATACGGTGGGAAGTGCTGCGCCCCCTGCCGCAGCAGTGCAGACAGTCGGTGGTCTGGGGTTGTCTTCCCGTGACGGGCACACTGCCGCCATGTTTGCCGGCCTGCGAAACAACCTCGCTAACGCCCGGCGCATGCTCGGCATCCGTGGCGCGGGATTTGGCAGCAATTGCTGGGTGATGAAGACGCCCGATGGTTCGACGATCGTGGCTAATGATCCACATCTGACGACTTCCATTCCTGCCAAGTGGTACCAGATTCACCTCACGGCCCCCAACCTCAATGTTGTCGGTCTCAGTATTCCCGGCGTTCCCTTGGTGATCTCGGGACGTAACGATCATCTTGCATGGGGCTTCACCAATGCGATGATCGACGATGTCGATTACGTTATCGAGCGCTGCGACTCGGCCGATCCCGTGAACTACTATCGCGATGCGGCAGGCGTGCGCCGGAAGTTCCGCTACCTGGCCGACACCATCCATGTTGCGGGTCATGCCGATACCATCATCAGTATCCGCTCGACGGCGACCTCGAGGGTGATCTCCGATCATCACATCATGCGGGACCCGTCACCGATCTTTGAGTTTCCTCGTGTAGCAGCAACGAGCTACATGTTCCCCGAAAGGAGTCGCTCCCGGCCCACGGTCATGACGTTCCGGTGGACTGCAGCCTATCCAAGTGACGAGATCTCGGCCATTTATCGCATCAACACGGCTAAAACAGTCGAGTCGATGCTCGCTTCGCTTTCTACGTGGGGCACGCCGGCGCTGACCTTTAGCGTGGGTAGCAAGTCCGGCTCAATGGCTGTCATGGCTGCCGGCACGCTACCGCAGCGCGGAAGTGCCGATCCACGCCTTCCGATTCCGTCATGGGTTCAGGGGGCTGACTGGATAGGTACGACGTCTCTGTCCTCGCTCGGACGCATGGTCAACCCATCCCGAGGCTGGGTGGCTTCAGCCAATAATCGACTCAGTAGTCAAAGCCAATACGTCGGGTCGCTTTTCGAACCATCCTCGCGGATGGTGAGGATCAGCCAGCTGATGCGTCTCTACGACAAGCCCACGGTTCGTGATGTGCAGATGATACAGCAGGACGTGGTCTCGCCCTACGCACGCAACGTGCTCCGTCGTGTCGTACCAGTGTTGCAGCGAGCTTCAAAGCGATTCAACGCCGAAGAGCGGCGGGCTCTGGCAATGCTCGTCTCATGGGATGCCGGCCACACGCCACTGGATAATGCCGCTTCGATCTTCTCCATTTTTCTGGATCGTCTTGTCTGGTCGACGTTCGAAGATGAACTCGGACAGCAGCTGTTCTTCGACTGGTCACTTGTGACAAACATCCCCTTGCGTCGCATCGATGAATTGATCGATGAACCTCAGAATCGAATCTGGGATGATGTGCGCACAAGCTCGACGACCGAGGATATGTCATGGATCGTATTGCGGGCGTTCCAGCTGGCGGTGGATGATCTCGGTCGGCATTTCCGTCATGGCCCTGAGCAGGGCTGGCCGTTCGGATCGATCCACTCGGTGACCTTTCCGCACATTTTCGGTCGAAACGCGCTCATGCGCCCCACCCTGAACCTTGGTCCATTCAGCGTTGGTGGCAGCCAGACGACCATCAATAACACGCAGTGGAGTTTCAGCACACGTGAACCAAGAGACGTGATGCTGCCGACAAAGGTCGTGGCCAGCATGCGCGTGATCTCGCTGATGACCGATTCCGTGCAATACACGGTGGTGCCCGGAGGCGCTTCCGGTCAGCCTCTAGAAGCACACTACTCCGACCAGATGCAGCTCTGGCTCAAGGGAGGATACGTCAAGCTGCCCGTTAGTCCGCGGCCCGACGTGGCCTTCCGGCTATACCATGTGTTTTCCCCCCGATGAATGGCCCCAAGCATTGCGTATTTTGATGCCATTCATCCACGAACAATACCCTCTTTGCCATGTCTGTTACCGTCTCAACAGCTGCTCGTCAGAGCGTGAAGTGCGATGCGATCATCGTTCTGATTCCCGAAACCGAGCGCCAGTTCGGTCAGCACGAAAAGGCCCTCACGGCATCAATACCTCATCTGACGCCGGTGTTTGAGTCGAAGGACTTTACGGGCAAGTCACTGCAGACGGCCCTTGCCTACTGCGGTTCGGCCGCTTCGGCACCGCGTATCATTCTCACCGGTCTTGGTGAGACGCAGAAGGTGACCGTCGAGACGCTGCGCCGCGCAGCTGCCGCGGCAGCCAAGCGGGCTGCGGCATCAGGGTGTCAGCATATCGCTGTCGAGGTTCAAACCGTCAATGGGATCGATGCTGCTACGATTGCTCAGGCCATCGTTGAGGGCGCACTCCTGAGCCAGTATGCATTTGACAAGTACAAGACCATCGCACCCTCCAACGGAAAAAAGGTCAAGAAGCTCACGCTGATCACCGACAAAGCACACCAGAAGGCCGTAACGAAAGGGGCTGATGCCGGATGGGTCATCGTCGAAGGCGTCACCCTTGCGCGCGACCTTGCCAATGCACCGAACAATGAGATCTACCCGGTAACTCTCGCGCGCAAGGCGCAGGAGGTTGGCCGGAAGTCGGGATTCAAGACCACGGTTCTGGACAAGGCGAAGATCGAGGAGCTCAAGATGGGCGGATTGCTTGGTGTAAACCAGGGCAGTACACGCCCACCGGTCATGATCGTGATGGAGTACATGAAGGGACCGAAGTCAGAAAAGCCCCTTGTGCTTGTTGGCAAGGGCGTCACCTTCGACACGGGCGGCATCTCGATCAAGCCGGCGGCCGGCATGAGCGACATGAAGAGTGACATGCACGGAGCTGCCAGCGTCATCGGCACCATGCAGACAATCGCCAAGCTCGGTCTGAAGCGCAACGTCGTGGGCATTGTCCCGGCAACCGAAAACATGCCAAGCGGGTCGGCACTCGTGCCTGGCGACATTATCACGTTCATGAACGGAAAGACAGCCGAGATCGACAACACGGACGCTGAAGGCCGCCTGATCCTTGCCGATGCACTCTGCTATGCCGACCGATACAAGCCCAGCGCCGTGATCGATCTTGCTACTCTCACGGGTGCTGTTGTGATTGCCCTCGGAAGCGTCACAACGGGAATGATGGGAACGGATCAGAAGACGATGTCACGCCTGCGTGCTGCAGCGGAAAAGACCAACGAATATGTCTGCGAACTGCCACTCCACGAGGAGTATGAAGAGCTGATCTCGAGTGATTACGCCGATATCAAGAACTCCGGCGGCCGCAGTGCCGGATCGATCACGGCGGCACTATTCCTGAAGCACTTCGTCAGCTACCCATGGGTACACCTGGACATTGCCGGTACGGGCATCCAGCCCAAGGCCGCACACTACGTCTGCAAGGGCGGTTCCGGTGTCGGAGTGCGTCTGCTCACCGAAATGCTCCGCCACTGGTGATAGGGTCAGCTCTTGTCTGAATCCCCCAATGACGAACTGCGCCGCGAGTTTGAACTCGAGGCCATGCCGCATATGTCGGCACTGTACTCGTTTGCCGTTCGGCTCACGCGCGATCCGGATGATGCTGCCGACCTCGTGCAGGAAACATTCCTCAAAGCGTTCCGGTTTTTCGACAAGTTCGAACGGGGAACTAACTGCAAGGCATGGCTGTTCCGCATTCTTAAGAATTCGTACATCAACACGTTCCGCAAGTCATCCAAGGCTCCGGATACCGTCGAGTACGATGTCATCGAAGAGTTTTACGAGACTATCCGGGATAGCTCGGTAGAAACATCGGTTCTCGAAGAACAGGTGTTCACCAACGCTCTCGACGATGAGGTGGCCGAGGCGGTTTCTTCTCTTCCAGAAGAGTTCCGCACGGTCGTTATTCTGTGTGACATTGAAGGTTTCACTTATGAGGAGATCGCCGAGTTCATTGACTGTCCGATCGGGACGGTCCGTTCACGTCTGCACCGTGCACGTAAACTTCTGGCTGCCAAACTCGCTCACTATGCCAGGGCGAGGGGCTTCTCCACCGGAGAGCCAGAATGATACAGGGCAAGGCGTTTTTCGAAAATCACGAGGACGTGTATGAAGGATTCACTGGACTCCTTTGATTGGATCTCCGAGATGCTTGATAATCATCAGGGACATCTCGTTTCGGACAAGGTCAGCGGCGATGCGCGTGCAGAACGCGAAGCGCGAATCATTGCAGCCACACGCGATGCGGTGCGCTCACGCCGGCAAGCCTTGCGCATGCAGGTTCCCGTGCCGCTTGAGCGCTCGATCCGAATGGCCATTGCAGCCGAGGCAAGCGCGCAGACCAATCGGTCTTTCAGCGGAAAGCTTCGCAGCATCTTTGGCCGCCTTGTCACGCAGCCGCGGTATGCCGCAGCTGCGCTGTCTCTTATGGCTGTTGCAGCATCGGCGCTGTTTGTGTTGTCTCAACGCGGCAATACACTTCCATCGAATATGACCGAAGCTGCTCTTGCGGCGTATGCGAGTGTCGCATCCGATGCGGAGAACATCGATCTTTATTCGTCGGATAAGAACGACCTCCGGGCGTTCTTCGCCAATCAGGGCGTTGATTTCGAGGTCTTCTTCCCCACTGTCGCAGCCGAACTCGTTGGCGGAAGCGTGCGTTCGATCAACGGTCGGGATTTCCCGGTTCTGGTCTATCGTACAGCCGGTCGCATCATCTCACTCCTGGAGGTTGAGCAAGGGGCGATTGATGCCAAGGCAGTTGACGTTGATCGCGCCACGGCCGATGATGTCGCCAGCAGTAAGTGGCATTGGGCTTCCTCTCAGGACCGCACGTTGTTTGTCTGGAAAAGCAATAGTATCATGTGCTCGGTCGTCTCAGACCTGGCCGTGAATGAAGTGTCTGCTCTGTTCAGTCTTGAGGTTCTTTAACATGAAACAGTTCCTGGTTGCTCTCACCGTTAGCGCCGTCATTGTCGGCTACTGGCTCTATCGCCCGGAAGGCGCTTCGGCCTCTGGCGCGGCTGGCGCCTCGGGTGGCGTCTTTCCTGTGTCAGGCGTTAAGACAGCAGCCTCGGGTAAGGCCGTGGATTTCACATGGACGGACGCCGATGGACGTCAGCGCTCTTTTTCTGAGGTTGCCGCCGGGAAGACTGTCCTGCTCAACATCTGGGCCACCTGGTGTCCGCCGTGCCGACGGGAGATACCTGACCTTGTCACGATCTCCAAGGACATGGCCTCCAAAGGCGTGGTCGTTATCGGCGTCGCCCTCGATGACAAGCCAGATGCTCTCAACATCGTCAAGACGTACGCCGAGCGCAATGGCATCGCTTACATGAATGTGCTTGATGCCGACAAGAAGATCGCCGAGGCCTATGGTGGCATTCAGGCGGTCCCGACGACATTCATCATCGACCGTCAGGGTGCGATCGCCCAGAAGATCGTTGGCTCTATGCCGAAGGATGCCTTTGTTGCCGCACTTCAGAAGGCGATGTAACACAGGCCCCCTACCAGACCTGCAAGATCATCGACGGCTCCCGAACAACGGGAGCCGTCGTCGTTTTGATCAGTTCCGAGAGTTCATCGCGTAGTGTTCGCACCGCATTCTCGTCAGACGCATGCACCGTTGCAAGGGG
>DNLG01000123.1:14042-18490 GCA_003488525.1 Bacteroidota bacterium
CGCGCGGAAATGTCATCGATGTATCCGTTTTCCGCTGCCAGAATGTCGAGCCGTGGCAACGATGCATATCGTTCCATGCTCCTGATCCAGTTTCCGCCCTGACGCGTAAGCATTTCGTGAAAGATGATATGCGCCTGGCCAGACTTCCAGCGGTCGATCACAGTTGTTCTGGCTTCTTCATAGCCGATTGAAACGTCTGAAAGCATGATCATGCGCGCCACGAGTTCCGTGGTCACCTCCGCAAGGTCGCGCTGCACGAGCCCGGCCAGAGCCGCTTCGGCCTCGACCATTTCGACCCAGTTGCCAACGGCTTTCCCCAGCGGCCTGTCCATGCGCGTAAAGACGAACGTCACCGGCAGGCCGATGCTCGTGCATACTTCTCGCATGGACGCTGCCAGAAGCTCAGCTTCCTGCAACGTGGGAAGGAATGCGGCAGAGCCGACCTTCAGGTCCATGACCAGACCATCGAGTCCTTCGGCGATCTTCTTGCTCAGGATCGAGGCTGTGATCAGTCCGACATTCTCTACCGTGCCGGTCACATCACGGAGTGCGTACATGATCCGATCGGCAGGCACGAGCGTCGGTGTCTGCCCGGCCATAAAAAGATGGTGTGCTTGGAGAAGACCGGTCATCTGCTGCATGGATAGATCGGTCGTCAGCCCGTCGACCGATTCCAGCTTGTCAAGCGTTCCGCCGGTGTGCCCTAGCCCCCTGCCACTGATCATCGGTACATCGAGTCCACAGGCCACAGCAAGGGGCGCCAGCAACAGTGAGACCTTATCGCCCACGCCGCCCGTAGAGTGCTTGTCGATGCGTCGGCGCGCAGAGCTTACTCCGGGTAGCTGCTCACCCGATCGGGCCATTGCGAGCGTCAGCGCAGTCGTTTCCTCCATCGTGAGTCCACGTGTGCAGGATGCCATGAGAAACGCCGCAACCTGGGCCGCAGAGGCCTCATGGGTGACCGTTTGCGTGACAAAGTACTCGATCTCCTCGGCGCTTAGGGAATGTCCGTCACGCTTTGTACGCAGGAGTTCTTTGATGCTCTTCATAGTTTCGCGGAATGATTGACAAGCTCGAGCGGGCGACTCACAAACTACGAAATGCGGTTCGCCAGTTGCACCGCTCATCTGAGCGTGCAGAACGTTCGGAATTCCTTGTCGAAGGTCCGCACGCATGCCTGGAACTGCTCAAGGCTGGTGTTCAACCGGAGTTGGTCATTGTCTCCGAGGATGCATCGGATGACGTTGCGGATATCATCAGCATAGCCATCAGAAGCGGCTCGGATGTCTATGCCGCCTCCCCTTCGGAGCTGACGAGGATGTGCACCACGGCAACGTCCCAGGGCGTTGTCATGGTAGCCAGGATGTTTGAAGAACGTGCCTGCAGGGGGCGAGTGGTAGCCCTGGACGGCGTTACTGACCCGGGAAACGTGGGCACGATCATTCGAACGGCCGCCTGGTTTGGATGTACGGATCTGGTGCTCAGCGATGGATGCGTCGATATCTACAACCCGAAGGTCGTGCGTGCCTCCGCCGGCGCGCTTGCCGCTCTGAATATTGTTCGTCGTGCGAGCATCGCCGAGTTCCTCGATGCGCATCCACATCTGCAACCAGTGATCGCCGTGGCCCACGACGGCGTGGCTCCGGCGTCAATTGAGCCCCCTGAGAACTGGTGCCTCGTGGTCGGCTCGGAAGCTCATGGGGTTTCAGCGGAACTTCTACGGCGGCCCGCGGTGAACGTTACGATTCCCGGCCTGGTATCTGCCGTTGAATCTCTCAATGCGGCCGTTGCCGCTTCGATTATTCTTTACGCCCTTAACGCACAGACATGAGACTTTACACGCCAGGGCCCGTGCCCGTCCCAGAAGATGTCATGGCCGCGGCATGTAAACCGGTGCTTCATCACCACAGCGAGGAGTTTCGTCATGTGCTGCAAGAAACCACCCGAGATCTGCGGTCGATCTTTTGTACCAGTCAAACGGTAGTGATGCTCTCCGGCAGCGCAATGACCGGCATCGAGAGTGTTGCCGGCTGCTGCATTCAACCTGGTGATCATGTGCTGGTACTCTGCCACGGCCGTTTCGGCGACCGCCTGGCTGCCTGCAGTGCCTTGCGCGGCGCTACCGTGCATACGCTAAGCGTACCGTGGGGCGAGAGTATCGACGTGGATCACCTTCGACAGCACCTTACTCATCTTCTGGCTACGTGCCGATTGCGGGCCGTATGGATGGTGCACAGCGAAACATCAACCGGTGTTGCACTGGACATCAAGGAGCTCGCAGCTGTCGTCCATGAACGTACGCCCGAGACGTTCGTCCTCGTCGATGGCGTCACCAGCATCGCCATTCAGGAAGTGCGGACCGATGAATGGAAGCTCGACGCCGTTGTTACGGGCGCACAGAAGGGGCTTTTTTCTCCCCCCGGGTTGGCCATCGTTTCGCTCAGTGCGCGTCTTGAGGAATATGCCAGGAGCCATGCAAGTGCATTGTACGTCAATGATATGCGGCGCGTGCTTGAAGCCAGCGACAAGGGGCTTATGCTCTGGACGCCGCCGGTGACGATCGTTGCGGCACTCCAGGTCGCGGCACGTCAAATTGTGCGCAAGGGACTCGAAACCGTGTGGCGAGAGCATGCCGAGCGCCGCGAGTACGTTCGCCAGCAGGCTACGCAACGCGGCTTTGAACTGTTTGGCGAAGGGAGCTCGCAGGCCCTGGTGATGCTATCACACGAGAGGGTCAACGATGTTCGAATGGCGCTGAAGGAGCGTTTTTCCATGCTCGTGGCCGACGGACAGGATCAGCTTTCGGGTCGCGTTCTGCGCATCGGGATCTGTGGATCGTATACGATCGAATCTTTGGCCGAGCTATTCGGTGCCATGGATACCATCCTCGTCGATTTTGGAGAAGCCCCATGACAAGGAAGATCGTTGTTGCTACCGGCAACAGCCATAAGGTTCAGGAGCTATCCGAGATCCTGAACCGCTGCGGAATCAGCGATGTCGAGCTGGTTCCCATGAGTGCGGTCATTGGACCGATGGAGATCGAGGAAGATGGGCAGACCTTTCAGGACAATGCCCACCTCAAGGCCATGGCGGTGTTCAAGGCCACCGGGCTTGCCACACTGGCCGATGATAGTGGACTGTGCATTGATGTTTTAGGGGGCGACCCCGGAGTGCGTTCGGCGCGATACGCCGGGCTAGGGGCCAGCGACGCCGACAATCGCGCGGCCGTGCGTGCAGCCATGGCCAGCAACGGGGCATCATCCTCGCCGGCACGTTTTGTCTGCGTGCTCTGCTACATCGATCCGCTGCGCACGCTCTTTACTGTCGGGGAATCTCTCGGACGCATAGATGTTGACGACCAAGGGTCAGGGGGCTTCGGATACGATCCGATGTTTACTCCGGATGGCTTCGATCAGCGTTATGCGGAAATGACCCCTGAAGAGAAGAATACCATCAGTCACCGAGGCCGAGCCGCTGAGCGAATGGCAGAGCTTCTGATCGCGCTGGAGAGCGACCGTGAGTATTCATCCGTTTCGGGGCTGACCCTGGAGGATCTTTGCCGTGCGTCGATCGCCTCGGCGCTGGGACGTCCTGAGGTGATCGAGTCTCTGTCCCGCAGAGCACAAGATCCCCTGCAGCGGCTGCGCTTAACCGAAGTTCTCCTGCAGAGCTACCTCTTTGCAGGTTTTCCGGCAGCCCTGGACTCGCTTGCCACGGCACATGCTGCTGGCCGAAGCAGTGCACTGAGCGATCATGTCGAATCGTACCGCGCTGATCTCTTTGAAGAGCGTGGACAGATGCTGTGCAGGGAGATCTACGGAAGCGTCTACGATAAAATGATGGCTCGGTTCGAGACCATCTCCCCTTCCATGCGGTCATGGATGATCATCGAAGGATACGGTAAAACGCTGAGCCGTGCCGGTCTGGCCACGAGAGAACGCGAGCTCTGCATTGTGTCGATCCTGGCTGCTCTTGGACGAAGCTCCCAGCTCTACTCACATGTCCGTGGTGCGCTGGCTGTCGGGGCAACAGAGGACGATCTCGAGATGTGCCAGAATGTGGTTGTCGAACTTTGCGGACGCAGAGCCTACGACCTCCTGCAGTCAACGGTCCGAGCGGTGGTGAGCAAAGCCCCCTGAGAACAAAATCGTGCTAGCGACCGGCGTGCTCGTCAGGAAGGACGCTTGAGTAGAAAGCTGTTGCTCTTGACCAGTGAGGCGGAACCCCACACGCCGAGGCCACCCGTGATGTTGCCAAGGCGATAATCGTACGAACTGCGGCGTCCACCGCCGACAAGATAGAACCACTCCAGAAATGCGCGGTCCGGCGCATATACCCGAAGCTCGTGCATTCCGTACCAGCGGAAGATTCCCCACACCGTTTGCGACGTCGTAAATGGCGTAGCGCCGAGCGTTGTTCGCTCATTCGCCACCAGCGTACCCGAGCGG
>DNLG01000123.1:18715-28234 GCA_003488525.1 Bacteroidota bacterium
TGAGATACGTACCGTAGTTGGTTGTATCCAGACACGTCAGACCGATGATGTAGAGTTCGGTTTTCGGTACGGGTGTCCATGTCACCAGCAGCGAATCATCAACCGGCAACAGAAGCGAATCCTTGGCAGGAAACTGGATAAAGGCCTTCGGTGGCGTTACCCATTCAAACGGCTGTGGAGTCCGCGTTGAGGCCGTGAGACGCGAGCCACGAGCTTGCACAACCACGCTATAGACCGTATTGGCCCTGACGCGGTAACTCGTATCTGTTGCACGATACGTGCCACCGTTTGGTCCGCTGACAAAGCTCATTGGAATGTCAACTCCGTCCGCGGTCACAACAACCGATGCGTCGGACAGTATTGCCTGGTCGAAGCGGAAGGTGTCGGTGACCGGGAGCGTGCGCAGCACGCGGATATCCTGAAGGGGTTCTCCAACAAGCAGAATACCCTCGAGCATGATCTCTTCTGTGTAGTCGGTCGGCACAGGATCTTCGCACCCTGGTAGAGCAAGTGCCAGCAGAACTGCAATGAAACCACTCAGGAAGGTTGATCGAAGCTTCATCAGAACCTCAACTCCGCAGAGATCGTTGGCAGAATTGGAAGCAGACGCACGTCGCGTACAGTCGGAATACCCTCGGTTGTAAGGAAGTTTCTGAACCAGATATCACGACGAGAGTAAACGTTGTACACGTCGAGAAACAGTCGGAAAGGAAGTCCGTAGAGCGTCGTGTTGTAATTAATATTGACGTTCAGCTGGTGAGAGTTCGGCAGCCGCAGGCCCCATCGCTGCGACGGGTTGACCATCACAACTCCACCTTCCCAGCCAGGCATGCGTCCGGCCAGTGTGGATGTTGCTCCCGTATACGACTGCCCCGACTGGAACATGAACGAGGCACCGAACTCCCATCGGTCCGAAAGCTGGTAAAGAGCCGTGATCTTAAGGTCGTGTCTGCGGTCAAACTTTGGACGGAACCATCGCCCAAGGTTAACGCTGTCAAACTGCGAATAGACGTACCCGAGCGCATAACCGATCCATCCGGTGAGACGACCCGTGCGTTTCTGGATGAAGAGTTCTGCGCCGTACGTGTACCCGCGGCCTACATAGAAGACATCCGAGACCTGGACTTGACGTCCGCGATTGCCCTGTTGTAGTTCGTTGATGTTTGCCAGGTTCTTGTAGTACACGTCAACGTTCACATCGTAGCCTTCGTATGGACGCGTCTCCATCGATAAGACGTAATGGTCTGCGCGACCCGGTGGAACGGAGTTGTCTGAAGGAAGCCAGGTATCGAAAAAGGAAAAGTCAGGAGCCGATGCAAGACGCAAGTACTGATGATAAATCCCCCAGGCGGCTTTCACGGCAACGTTCTCGCTCACCTGCATACGTGCCGCCAGTCGCGGGTCGATGAGGAAATCCTTGCTCGACGTCCAGTAGCTGGCACGAAGGCCCCCTTGCAGCGAAAGCGACTCGGTGACGTTCCAGTTGATCTGCGCAAAGGTTGACTGCGTATTGTCCCAAATGGTAAGAGCCGTCGTATCGCGAATGACCGTGTTGTTCTGCGCTGACTGCTCGAAAAACTGTGCGTAGTTAAAGTTGAAGAGAGTGCCCTCATAGCCCCCCTTTACCGTGAGGTTGTCGGCGGCAAACCACTCGAGTTCGGCTTTCAACGTGTAGTCGGTGATGTTGTTGAGGACCTCAAAGGATATACCCGCGTTGCGACCGTCAAATCCATTATCGTAGCGGCTGGCACTGAGCGTTACGACGGAGAACACCGTCGGATCATAGATATGCGTCCAACGCAGCGACGAGGCGCGGTTGCCGATGCGCACGCCAAAGTCAAGGCCCGGCTGAGAGAACCCGAGCTGGTCGCGCGTAAGGAATCCGCTTAGAGATACCTTGTCGTCTTCCCCAAAGTTCTGCGTGATCTTGGCATTGAGATCATAGAAGTTGAATGTCGGAAACGGTGATTCGGGGTCTTCCGGAACGATACCAAGGATCAGGTCGAGATACGTCCGGCGTCCACCCAGGAAGAACGATCCGTTTCCGAGCGGTCCTTGCAACGAAGCCCGAGAAGAAATCAGGCCAAGTCCGACGAGTCCCTCGACGTGATCACGGTTGCCATCCTTCTGAGTGATATTCAGTACCGCCGACATACGTCCGCCATACTCGGCCGGGAAGCCCCCTTTGATCAGGTCGACATCCTTGATAGCATCGTTGTTGAAGGCCGAAATAAATCCAAACAGGTGAGTCGGGTTATACACCGTCATGCCATCAAGCAGGACAAGATTCTGGTCCGGTGAACCGCCGCGGATGAACAACCCTGAAGAGATCTGTGACGAGGTGAGCACGCCCGGAAGCATCTGCAGCGCGCGGAAGATATCGGCCTCACCGCCAATACGCAGCTGACTGAGCTGCTCGATGGGAATGTTCACACGCGAGATCGATATCTCGCGTTTGTCCTCATCGCGATTTGCCGTAACGGTGAGCTCACGCCCTCGAGACGTATCCGAAACAAGCGCCACCCTGAGCTTTGCCCCACCGCCTCGTGGGACATCGACGGCGACTTCTTTCTTTTTATAACCGACGTATGAGACGACCACGAACTGCAGTCCGACGGGAACGTTCGAGATCGAGAAATAGCCGCTCTTGTTGGAGTAGGCGCCCGCCTTGATACCCTTGATGGATATCGTTGCTCCGATAAGGGGCTCCTTGCTTACCGCATCCTCGACGAAGCCCGAGACGGTACCTCGATCTGAATCAGCAGGAGGCTCAACTGCCTTCGTTGCCGCGTGCGCAGCAACGATCGACAAAGCCATAATGGCCAGGATGGTAGTGAAGTTTTTCAGAAGGCGTGCAGATGACGAACTTTACGTTCGATTGTTGCGTTGGTCGGTGCGTTAGACAGCAAACAGACGGAAAAGGTTCCATTCCGTAGATTTGCGCCCATTCGAACTCAATATCTCTGCGATCATCATGGCCATCTACATCACGAGTGACTGTATCAACTGCGGCGCATGCGAGCCCGAATGCCCGAACACGGCGATCTACGAGGCAGGAGCCGAGTGGGAGCTCGCCGGAGCAAGACACAGTGACAGCACGTCGCCGGGTGGATTCGGTGGGAACTTCTTCTCCGGAGAGTTCTACTATATCGTTCCGGATAAGTGCACTGAGTGTAAGGGGTTTCATGATGAGCCGCAGTGCGCCGCCGTCTGTCCGGTCGATTGCTGTCTGCCCGATCCGAATAACGTCGAGACCGAAGAGCAGCTTCTTAAAAAGAAGGACTATCTCGACTCGGTCGACACCATACGGCTGCGCTCCTGAGTCATGTTTGCGGAGATCCACGTTGAGCGTGGACGCATTCGTGCTGTCCTGCCCTGCCTGACCGGAACGATCATCCGTACGGAGACCGACACGTTCTCCTACCCTGGTTGCCATGTACATCCTGGCCTTGTTGATAATCACGCACACATCGTCCTGCTCGGCGAGCAGCTGACGTTTACCTCTCTTCATGGTGTTAACCATGCAGGCGAACTGCTTGCTGCGATCTCCAGCGCAAAGCCTATCGATGGATGGCTTCGGGCCACAGGTTGGAATGAAGAATATTGGTCAGACAGGCGAATCCCCTCGCGTGCTGAACTTGATGTGCTCACCGGTAACGTGCCTCTGCTGGCGGTGCGTATCGACTCGCATGCAGCACTTGCCAACACCGCCGCTCTGCTATGCGCGGGAATTGATCCTGCAACGGCACCCGACGTGCTGATCGACGAAGACCTGGAACCGCTCTGGGCTTGTCTTCCAACCCCGTCACCGGAAACACTCCGCTCCATGATAGAACGGGCCACGTCGGCATGTGCTCAGCACGGTCTTACCGAGGTGCACGACATGAACGTTGCCGAACCATGGCTGGAAGTGTTTCGTGCAATGGCAGAAAGCGGCCGTTTGCCGGTGCGCGTTCAGTCTTTCGTTGGTGGTCAAACTCGCCAGTGGCAGCATATCGGCCAGCTTCCTGCAGGGGGCGAGTTGCTTCGTGTATGCGGTGTGAAACTCTTTGCCGATGGTGCACTTGGTTCGCGTGGGGCGCTGCTCTCAGCGCCGTACGAAGATGATACATCAACCATTGGCCGCTGCCTTCTGAGTTCTGAAGAAATGACAGAGATGATCACAGAGATCGTGCATGCCGGATGGCCCTGTGTGGCCATTCATGCCATCGGTGACGAGGCTGTGCACAATGTGATTGATGCGTATGAAGCAGTTCGAATGTTACCCGAAGCGGCCGATGTGATCTTCCGTCTTGAGCACGCGCAGATTGTGCGGGACGAAGACCTGCAGCGCATGGCGCGTAGCGGCATTGTTGCCTGCGTGCAGCCGAGCCACTGCATCAGCGATGCCAGCATGGCCGAGCGCCGGCTTGGTCTCGAGCGTTGCCGTTGGTCATACCGATGGCGCTCACTACTTGATGCCGGTGTGCATATCGGAGGCGGATCGGACTTTCCGATCGAGTCGCCCGATCCACTGGCTGGCATGGCCGCATTCGCCGATCGCATTCCTCGGGGTCACACCGCCGCATGGCAACCACACGAGCGAATCAGCCGATCCGAGGCACTCGAGGCATTCACCTACGGTGCGCACGTGACATCCGGAATGGAGTATCGCCGCGGACGCATTGAGGTCGGGTATGATGCAGACCTGACGGTGCTCGACAGCGACCTGCTTGACGAGTCACGTGCCATTGGTTCGTCCGAACATGTCGTGGCGACATTCGTAGCCGGCATTCGGCGCTACGAGAGATGAGACCCGACCTTCAGCAAGAGTTTAATGGTGGCGTGACGACGAAGAGCCACGCTGGTTTGATCGCGTCGCTGGAACGTCGTCTTGGACTGCCCATAGAGTTTCGGGTGTGCGAAATGCCCATCATCATCTCGAGCGAGTTCGCCTCAGAGATGTCCACCGCGGCGCAAGAGATCATTGAAGAATGTTTATCGTCAGAAAATCTTGAACGCTCGGCAACCACGCTGCAGTCCCGGTACCGCGTTCGCAACGAAGCTGCGCGTCCGCTGTTCAGCGTAGTCGACTTTGCCGTAACGGTCAATGATAGTGGTGCGTATGTGCCGCGGCTCATCGAGCTTCAGGGCTTTCCTTCGCTCTTCGGATACCAGTGGATGCTCGCCCAGGAGTTCATGCGTCACTATGGCCTGAGTACAGTCACGCCGTTTCTGTCCGGTCTGGATGAGTCCTCTTATGCCGACTTGCTGCGCTCGGCGATATTTGCTGACTGTGATCCACGTGAGGTTGCCCTTGTAGAGATCGATCCGGAGAAGCAGAAGACCCGCCCTGATTTTTCCGCCATGCGCGAACTGATCGGTCTTCAAACGGTCAACATTCGTCAGGTCAAGAAGTCTGGTAAGGGGCTATTCTGGATCGATGCTGATGGTCAAACGCGCCCCCTGAGGCGGATCTTCAATAGGGCTATCATTGATGAACTTGATGATCTTGGCGTTGACCTGAGCTTTTCCTGGAACGACGATCTTGAAGTCGAATGGGCCGGTCATCCGAACTGGTACTTTCGCATCAGCAAGTTTCTCCTTCCCTACTTGCGGCATCACACAGTGCCGCGCTGCGTTCGCGTGAGTGACGCTAGCGAGTCGGTGCTGCAGGATCTTGATGCATATGTTCTCAAGCCGCTGTATGCCTTCGCCGGCAAAGGCGTGAACGTACGCCCGACGCTTGCAGATCTCGAGGCCGTGCCGGCCCACGAGCGCTCAGAGTGGATCTTACAGGAGCGCGTGCAGTACGCGCCGTGTGTACCGACGCCGGAGGGGTCCAATTACGTCGAGATCCGCATTATGCTTGTCTGGCCAGACGAGCAGCCTCGGCCTGTTCCAGTAATGACACTCGCTCGCACCGGTCGGGGTGCACTAATGGGCGCCCGATACAATGTGATACCGTGGACGGGAAGTTCGGGCTGCCTGATCGCCGGTTGAACTACGTTTCGCCCGCCGTTACTGCGCCAGCAGCGCCTCGATCCGTGTGGTAGCTTCCTCGAGAAACTGTTCCTCCGGATGCAGTCCTACCTCCTTGAACTGGATGCGTCCGTCTTTTCCGAGATAGAACTTCGTTGGGATTCCCGTGACACCGAACTTTCGCACCACGCTGTCGTCCTTGTCCATGAACATCGGAAACGTCAGACTCGTGTTCTTGGCCATAAAGTCCTTGACGGTCTTGACGCGGTCATCGGTGCGCTCCCAGACATTGACGACGGCGATGAGTACATTCGGGTCGTCCTTGTATCGTTCATAAAGCTTCTGCAGCGAAGGGAAGGACTGGCGGCACGGACCGCACCAGGTGGCCCAGTAGTCGATGATCACCACCTTGCCCTTCCAGTCGGAGATCTTCACCGGAGTGCCGTCGAGACGCGTGAAGGTCCCCTCGATACCGGGTAGATTGAGAAACTCCTGCTGTACGCGCCGCGCCATGGCGCTACGACCTTTCGAACGCAGTACTGATTCCTGACCGGCGATCTCTGACGAGTCTTCGCCCTGTGAGCGCAGGATCTCCCGATAAGCTTGCAGGATGCCGGGGGTGGACGATCCCGCAACGATGGCGTTCTTGGCCACTTCCAGAGCCTTTTTGGGTTTGTCAGTAGTACGGTAGAGATCAATGAGCATCTCCCGACATCCCTTTTCGGCATCGTCACCGGCGATCTGCATGCTCTTTTCCAGCGAAGCGATAGCATCGCCGCTGCGATTCTGAGCACGTTCGATTGCCCCCTTGACAAACAGCAAAAGCGACCGCGAGATGCGTTGCTCTTCATTCCATTCCGAAATGCCAACGTTGCGCGGACGCCTTGCCGGATCGTCCGCGGCCTTGAGACCGTCTTCGATGAGCCGGAAGGCCTGTGGACGCAACGTGTCATTAGCACCGATGAAGTTGACTGCCTGATGATAGGTCTTAGCCGAAGCCATCGGATGCTTGTCGAGAAAATAGATCAGTTCGCGCAGTGCACCCTGCTGAGTTGTGGCCCGTGTTACAGCATCGGTGATGTTCTGCCGCGCGCTCGTTGCCGGGTAGCTCTCGAAGTGCTTCAGAACGCGCTGAATGAAGTCGCCGAGCGACTCGGCTTTGCCGATCTGCTCAAGTTCATACTGCTCAGCGGCAACACTCTTGGGGAAACGGGCCGCTGCGTCTTCCATGACGCGGCTGGCATCCTCGGTCTTGCCCTGTCCTGCATAGGCCTGTGAGATCACAATGGCCTCGATCGGTGACTTGATCTGCATCACCGACGAGGTGAGCTCGCGATACTTGCCAGTAGCCTCTACCTCATCGAGCTCACCAACGGCCTTGGCGATCATGATGTAGTTCAGCTGCGCGACGATGTTCTTGGGATACAGACGCGATTCCTTGTTAAGCAGCTCGAGTGCTTCTTCGATGTCGTCCTTCATGCGGCATTGCACG
Source organism: Bacteroidota bacterium (assembly GCA_003488525.1). Taxonomy (GTDB): domain Bacteria; phylum Bacteroidota; class Ignavibacteria; order Kapaibacteriales; family Kapaibacteriaceae; genus UBA10438. Next base: position 26,169 of record DNLG01000123.1, read on the forward strand.
GGAAGCTGACCTGAGCGAGCCATGGCGGCCTTCATGTGGGCCCCTTCAACATGGCGCGTGCCGTCCTTTGTGACGAGGAACTCCCAGTAGAGGTCTTTGTTGGTGTCGTACGTGCGGCCGTTACCCACCTTGACGATACCATAGACGGTGTTGCCGGCAAGCTGCAGCGACCCACTCCAGCGGCCTGACTTCCTGGTAAGTGTAACGTCGACAGCTTCAGGCGACTCGGCATCTACCGTAAAGAGGTATGCCACGGCATGCAGGTTGCCGCCGGAGGTCATTTCCTCATCGCGGGTGTCTGCAGTGTACTCGATCGTGACCGATGTACCGGAGGTTGGACTCATCGGAAGAAATGAAACCGAACCGGCAAACAGCACCTGCGCGGTCACGAGAGAGCAGACCAGGCCAATGAACACAGTGATTGATGCTGTTTGAAGTTGTCGGAAGGGGCTCATGGACATGGTCATCCTCGGGATGTTTGTGGCGCTCGTCACGCCCATAACTGCAAATGGTGATCGTTGTTCAGCGCACCAGGCCGTAGCCGCCGTCAACCACGATCGTCTGTCCGGTGATGTATTCCGAACACCGCGCAAAATACCGAACGGCATCGACTACGTCGTCGGCGCTACCATGCCGCTGCTTAGGGATGCGCCGCTCGGAGACGATCGCTGATGAGGATTCTTGCTCACCCTCGAGGACGATCTGGCCTGGTGCGACGATGTTGATGCTCATTAATGGTGCTAGGCTTCTTGCCAGCGAGAGCGCAAGCGTGTGCTGCGCGGCCTTGCTGGTATTGTACGCTGCTCGATCGCTCCAGATCTCCCTGGCGCCAAGCGAGCCGAGAATGATAACACGTCCCGTGCGTTGAAGCTCTCGGCAACGCATCTCGTAGTAGCGCGCCAATGTTAAGACCGGAATGGTGTTGACCCGTATAGCGTCCAGCAGATCGTCCTCGTCGATATCGGCCGGAGGGGTTGCTTTTGGGAAGACTCCTGCATTGTAGACGACGACATCGGGAAATCCCATGGCGTCTTCGAGATTGGTCAGGGCGTCACGGATCTCGGAGGGAACCGTCACGTCGCACCGAACGATCTGGCAAGCTCGTTTCAGCGTAACAATCTCCCGTTGCAGCTTGAGCGCTGCGGTGACGGAGTTGTTATACGTCAGGCCGACGTCGTATCCATCAGAGGCAAGCCCCCTGACAATTTCCGCGCCGATGCGGCGTGCGCCGGCGATGACGGCAACTACGGGCATGATGGATCAATCATCGGTGGCAGAACCAGATCAGCCGTTACCACCGTGCCAGAGTGCTCGATGCCGATGCTTGTTCCCGGATGGGCAAACTCTCCGCGCACGTATCCCAAGGCGAACCACTGTGAAGCGTCGAGACCTGCTACTGCACTTGTGACAACGCCAACGGCACTGCCGTCGGCAACAATCACATCGCCCGGGGTCACCACGCTTGGGGCGATCAGCCCCATGATGCGTTGCTTGACCTTGTTGTAGGAATCCAGCCGGGCAACGACCTCCTGTCCGATATAACAGCCTTTCGTGAACGATGTCAGGTGCAGAAGTCCGGCTTCGAGCGGATTGTATGCGAGCGTCCATTCGTGTCCGACGCGTCCCATGCCTGCCAGAACACGCACGTATTCGTCGATCTCGGCATCAAGTTCAGGTATCTGATCGTCATGAAGAACCAGTTGCTCTCGTATGGCCTGCAAAGACTGCACGGTACCGACCAGCCAGTAGGAAAGTTCGCTTGCCGACGGCATCCGAACAACCAGTAACGCGTCGTCGACCGCGCGCCACTGTGACATGGCGAGATCATTGACCGCGGTACCCAGAAGCGACTCGACAACTTCCGCAGCCCTCGGTCCCATGATCTCTATCATGGCATGCTGCTGTGTCACGTCACGAAGGCGCACATCGTCCATGATGACGTACTTTCGTATCCACGACAGGACGTCGGCAGCGGTGCCTTGCGAACCAAGCAGCAGGGCCTCTTGTTTGTCCTGAAGCAGCGTGACGACGTCGATCATTCGAGCTTTCTCCGTCAGCAGCACCGT
>DNLG01000005.1:0-814 GCA_003488525.1 Bacteroidota bacterium
TATTGCGTATGAACGGTTGGCTTCAGCACGTGCGTCTGACACAAGCTACCTACGGAGGCGCTCGCTCATGTCATGTTATAACTATTGAAATTTTGGGACAGCTACTTAATCATCGCGTGAATCGCTCTACGCCCCTTCAGATACGGGCTAGCGAAGATTCCGAAACCGGCACAATGGTCCGATTTGAAATTTTCCTGAAAATCGGGTTCCCTAGTAACTCGATCACTCACACAATCACAATTCCGACTGGACAATGATCTGAGCCCATGACGTCGGGGAGGATGAAGGCATTCTTCAGGCGTGGCCGGAGATCTTCGGTGATCCAGTGGTAATCAATGCGCCAGCCCACGTTGCGTTCGCGGGCTCTGGTGAAATAGTCCCAGTAGGTGTAGTTGTCCGGCTCGTCGGGATGGAACTCCCGGAATGAGTCAAGCCATCCGTCCGACACCATGCGATCGAGCACGACGCGTTCTTCGGGGAGGAATCCAGTGTTGCCTGAATTTTCCTTCGGACGCGCCAGATCGATTTCATGGTGAGCGATGTTGTAGTCCCCACAGACCACAATGCCCCTTCCCTGCTTGCGCTGCTCGGCGCAGCGTGCAAGGAGTGCATCGTAAAAGCGCAGCTTGAAGGGAACGCGGGAGTTACCCACGGAGCCGTTCGGGAAGTACACGTTGTAAAGGATGAACGAGCCGAAGTCCGCCTCGATGATGCGGCCCTCGCCATCGAACTCATCGATGCCGATCTTGGTCGTTATGGAAAGGGGCTCCGTTCGACTCATGATGCCGACGCCGCTGTAGCCGCTCTTGATCGT
>DNLG01000005.1:1054-2478 GCA_003488525.1 Bacteroidota bacterium
AACATCAGCCTTGGTCTCCTGAAGGCAGATCACATCGGCTTTGACTTCGTCGACCCAGTCAAGAAAGCCCTTCTTCTGCACGGCACGGATACCGTTGACGTTCCAGCTGATGATCTTCATCGTCCGGCCTTGAGATCGGTCATGGTACACAGCGCATGAAGCGTGTAGCCCGCCTCGGCAAGCTTTTCCCGGCCCCCTTGCTCGCGATCGATCACACAGAGGACTTCCGATGTGTCAGCGCCGAGCGAGCGCAGATCATTACCCGAGATGATCACCTGTCCGCCACTCGTGATGACGTCCTCGACGATCAGCAGGCGCTTACCGGTCACGTCCGGACCTTCGGCAAGCTTGCAGGTTCCGTAATCCTTGGCCTTCTTACGGACGAAGACCACCGGCAGACCCGATGCAAGCGACAGCGCCGTGGCAATGGCCAGTCCGCCCATCTCAAGTCCGGCCAGCATCTCGGTACCCGCCGGGATCATCGGCAGCATCTGCTCGGCGATGGCACGAAGCAGGCGTGGGTCGCTCTCGAACTGATACTTGTCGAAATACTCGTTGCTGACGATCCCGCTGCGCAGCGTGAACGTTCCGGTGATATGCGCCACATCATAGATGGCCGAAGTGAGTTCTTGTCGTGTCATGCGGCAAATTTCCAACTTCATACGCAAACGGCGATGCCGACCAGGGCCAGCATCGCCGTTGTGTTGAAAAGTTTCGCTGTCGGCTTACGGCACGACGAGCAGGATGCGTGACAATTCACCGGATTCCGTTCGCACACGCACAACGTAACTGCCGGCAGACGGAAGTAGCGTGGCATCAAGAGACATTGTGAATGCACCGTCAGCCGGGATCATCACCGGACGCATAAAGACTTCGCGTCCGGCAACGTCATGGATCGACACTGTGGCAGCGCCGGGCTGAACGCCCTTAATGGCAAGTGACGATGTGGATTGCATGGGCATAGGCGTGATGCGCATCGACTGACCACGCTCGTCCTCATCCACCGATGTTGGATTGTCCGGATACACCGACAGGTTGCATGCATTCGAGACGTCGATGCCGCATTCGTTACGCACAACACAGACGTACCGTCCTGCATCTGATGCCTTCACTGATGCGATTCGAAGAGTCGGCTCGACAGCTCCGAGAATCTCCTGACCGTCCACAGCCCACTGGTACGTGACGGGTTCCGAGCCGCTCTTGAGCGTGATACGGATCTCAACGGATGTCCCTTCCTTTGCGCGAAGTTCGAACGGAGGCTGCAGGCCGACCTCGGCCTTGACAATGTTGCGCATGCTGACCGTACGCGAGCGGGTAGTCTGACCGCATGCGCCAGTGACCAGCACGTGATAATCGCCGGTCTCGCGAGATGAATACGTCGAGAATGTGGCCAGTGGAATCGCTGAGCCGTTGCGGAACCACCG
>DNLG01000005.1:2736-3527 GCA_003488525.1 Bacteroidota bacterium
GTGCGCGACGCGAGCGTGCGCTGCGAGGGGAAGCCCGTTACCAGGCAGGTGTAGCGACGCGAATCCGACGCCGTAGCTCCCGAGATGCGAAGTACGTTGCTTGTGGCACCCGAAACTCGTCCACCGTTGACGAGAGGTGTTCCATCCTCGGTCCGCCACTGGTAGCCCACGCCGGCATCACCACCGCTTGAGGATGCGCCAATGCGAAGGCTGATCGTGTCACCCGGACAGACGGTCGTGTCAAGTGGCTGCTGACTGATTGTGATCCTCGGAATCAGTACGCGCGCATTGCGGGATCGCACGGTGGCACAGCCGCCGGTGACGGTGCAATAGTACACGCTGGATGTATCATTGAGCGACACATTGCGAATCGTAAGGGATGCCGTCGTTACGCCGCTGAACTTCTGATCGTTCGCAAGTGCAGTTGCTCCGCGGAACCACTGCAATCGCTCTCCGGCCGTGGTTGTGGCAACCAGATTCAGCGTCACCGTCGTTCCAGCGTCGATCTGCGTCAGCGATGGTGGCTCTGTGGTGATGCGCGTACGGGTGAAGACGTTCACCGTTGTTGGCCTGGTGGTAACGGCGATGCCGGTACCCGACTGAATCCTGCACGTGTACACGCCGGCAAACGAGGTGCTAACGACATCTACCGCGTACGTGCCGCCCGTTGCGCCAGCCACTGGGACTCCGTCCTTCAGCCACTGAAACGTCAGCGATGGCCCAGCAGCAGTTGCCGCCAGCGTCAGGCGATCAGGAATGCAATGATTGATCGTGGCCGCCGGCTGCGTGAG
>DNLG01000005.1:3816-5303 GCA_003488525.1 Bacteroidota bacterium
AGACTCGGCGTGATCGAGAGGTTGCGTGCATTGAGATAGTCAACAAATCGACCATTCGTCGGATTGGTGATGTTGTACATGAACACGCCACCAATGCGCTCGAGTCCAACAAACACATAGGCCGAATCATTGATCATTGCGGCGGCGATCGCCTCAGGCTCAGGTCCCTTGTTATCTGAACGGTCGTCCAGCGCGTTCGTCGTATGACCCGTATTGAAGTTCGCTGGAAACAGTGCGGCCAGACGTGTTTCGAACTCACTACCGGAATCGAACAGAAGGTTGCCGTCGGTGTTCCATACCGAGAATGAACGCCCTCCCAGGGTATAGATCTCGTCGAAATCACCATCAGCATCAACATCACCGATGTTGTTAACCACGTTCAGCCGACCTAGTAGCTGATTCGTCTTCAAACCCGGCCACGCCGTCAGAAGGTCAGGATCGATCACATACGAAGAAGCTCCTGCGCGAACCTCCTCAACGAAGGAACCCCACTCACGGGCATCACCTTCGTTTGCCGTCACAAGTACCGTCGATGTTCCGATAGTCACTGCCGAAATCGCATCGGGCTGATACATACCGTACACAGGATAGTTCGCGATCTTGATACTCGCACCTGTGCCGGCGCTGTTATCACGGTCACCCGCATCAAGGCCGTTCGGCACGTCAAAGGTGATCAGACCAAGGATCGGATCTGCACTTGTATTCACCGTGATGCTTCCGTTAGGGGGCGATGGTAGCACCGACCCGCCAACACCAAAGTCGTTGTCGTTGATCACGGCAAAGGTGCTGGCATTGATCCGGGCAATTCCCTCGACCTTGTCGACACTACCGTAGCCGACCCCTGGCAGGTAGACGGATTTTGCCTTCTTCACCGGACGCACACCAATCGCTGCCAGTTCGGCAAACGTCATACTCTCCCACGTCTTACCCTGCGGCAGCAACGCCGCCGCACTCACGAGGTTCGTTGCACCCTTGAGGTTGATCTCGAAAATGTACTTACGTGCCGATAGGCCGGTTGCATCATCGCGCTCAACAACGAAAAACTTGCCACCGCCGAGTGATACAGCGTCGCCGATCTTATCGCATGATCCGAACTTTTCGAACATCGGATAGAGATACTCACCCACGACCTGCTTCGTGACCGTGTTGAAGGCAAGGATACGGCACCATGGAGAGGCCTTTGACGTTGCATCGGTGGCGTTGTCCGGATCGTCAATGCTACTCTGAATGAAGGCATACAGGATATCCCCTTCGATTGCGCAGGCCTCGAATCCTCGGTTCGCGCGGCGCTTGGCATACACCGCTGGAAGGGCTTCGTTGCCATAGGTGCCCTGCGCAGCATTCACCGATGCGGCAGTGCCGGCCGGGATGTAACGGTCAATGAGTCGGCCGGTATTGGTGAAGTTGTAAATGGCTGGACGGTATTCATCAACCATCCACCATGTGCCGGCAGCGTCAACGCTGATGCCTTCAAGGTCGGCGCCGAA
>DNLG01000005.1:5552-7226 GCA_003488525.1 Bacteroidota bacterium
AGACCAATCCGGTTGAGGATCGTGAACGTCCCCGCCGTGCGATCGAGTTCGAACCGCACGACCTCGCATTGAAAGTTTGGCAGGGCGAAGGGGCGGCGCGTCAGACCTCGGACTACGGTCGGCTCGCCGTTCGGACCGCGATCAGGATGCGTCAGGAATCGCACCTTGTTCGTGTCAGCACCGTAACCCTCAAACCACAGGCCGGAGAATCCACCAAGGTTGATGGTCTGCCCCGCCGGTGTGGTTCCCAGAACCGGACGGTTGCGCCATGTGAAGTTGGTCGACCGTGGGAGCCCCCTGCTGTAATCCTTGAAGCCAAGAGCAACAACTCGCACCAGCGTAGCGTTGTTGATGTCGATCACCGCGATCGCGTTGTTCTCCTGCAGCGTCACGTACGCCGTTGAACCGTCTGCCGAGATCGCCGCATATTCCGGCTCAAGATCCTGCGCGACTGATGCGTTGAGACCGTAGATCCGCACGCCCATTGCCCGAAGAGAGTCCTGACGTCCGTTGAGTGACGTGAACGTGACAGTCTGAACCGTTGGTGCCGCCGGATTCGTCACGTTGATGATGCTGACGGAGCCTTCCGGATCAGTCGTATAGTTATTCTCCGGCTCGCCTTCATTGCATACCACAACGCGCTGACCATTGGGCGTAAAGGTGAGCATGTCGGGCAGTGCACCAACGGTAACTACCGAACGGAAGTTGCCGCTCATGTCGAAGAACACCACGCGGCCGGGGTTGCTCTTGATCGCATCTTCCATCGCAACGGCAACCAGGCCATTGCGAACGGCAACCGAGTTGACACCGGCACCGTAGGTTGCCATGCTGACATCGCGGATCAGCACCGGCGATGCGGGATTGGACATGTTGATATAGCTGATGCGGTTGGCGCGTGCATCCGTCACAATTGCGGTTCTGGATGTCGGGTCGTAGGTTACCGACTCAGCAGCACTGCCGTCGTACACGGCAGGGCGCTGGGTGTGGCGACCGAGGTGCTGAAGCACCTGACCCTGTGCGCTAGCGCAGATCGACAGCAGAACCAGCAAGACACCGCAAGCAGTCAAAGTTCGTCTCATGTCACGTTCCTCTTTCGTTACACACAAATGAATTCGCAGGAGATCAGAATGCGCCGCAAAAGTCCCGCCGGGGTATGGCCTAAAGGTTATCGGGCCATTACGTTTGTGTATTCTCACTGTCATGTCTTGGTAATGCACAAGATGTTCTTCCTCATCGGAGCACTCAGCGCGGTCCTGACGCTCTCCTCCTGCTCAACGGTTGACGACTGTCTCAAAGGGGTAACCGTGCAGAACACCAGTGTCTCGCTGGAGAAAGGTATGTGCTTCGGAAAGTGTCCCGTTTACTCCGGAACCATCCTCGGCGATGGCCAGATCATGTACGATGGTCGACGCTTCACCGAGCGCGAGGGTATCTATGTGGGCGCACTCAGTGAAAGCAAACTCTGCGAACTGATCACTCTACTGCGTCAGGCAGATCTTGCCAATCAACCCAGTGAGAAGCTGGACAACGTGCCCGACGCCCCGATCTCGGAACTGCGCGTGGTCTTCCTCGGAAAAGTCTACACCTATAAGTGGAATATGGGCACACCCGACGCCCTCAAGCGCATCGAGACGTTCATCGAAGACAACACGCACGAGAACCAGTCGCTGCGTC
>DNLG01000044.1:0-3066 GCA_003488525.1 Bacteroidota bacterium
GCATGACGTCCATTATCGCTGTAGTACTCACCCATCGAGCATCCCGATTACGTATCGATGAACTGCAGCGGAGCAGGATCGGAGGCCGTAGCGGAAACGATGATGGTATAGGCCAGTGCGCCGTACTTCTCGAGTGTAGAAACCACGTTGGCAACAGTTGAGCCCTTCTGTCCGATAGCGACATAGACACAGAACACGGGCTTGATCCCCTGCTCCTGTGCTTCCTTCGTATGCGTATAGGCCTGGTTGATGATCGCATCCAGGGCGACGGTCGTCTTCCCCGTCTGACGGTCACCGATGATGAGCTCACGCTGACCGCGTCCGATCGGGATCAGGGAGTCGATGGCCTTGATACCAGTCTGCAGCGGCTCGTGCACGCCCTGACGATCGATCACACCGAGAGCCTTGCGCTCGATCGGGTAGATAGCCGATTCCTTGATCGGGCCTTTGCCATCGATCGGACGTCCCAGAGGGTCGACCACCCGGCCAAGGAGCGCATCACCAACAGGCACAGATGCAATACGACCCGTGCGGCGCACCTGATCGCCTTCTTTTACAAGCGAATCATCGCCGAACAACACCGCACCGACGTTGTCCTCTTCGAGGTTGAGCACCATGCCCACCACGCCATTCGGGAACTCGACAAGTTCCGAAGCCATGACGTTGGTCAGGCCATAAATGCGTGCAACACCGTCGCCAACCTGAAGCACGGTGCCGACTTCATAGATATCGGTCTCCTTTTCGAATCCCGTCAGTTGCTTCCGCAGGATCGAGGAGATCTCGTCTGGACGAACATCAGCCATTTCTGTAGTTCCTTAAGGATTTGTGTCGTTCGTTGGAATGAGTTACGCCTGGGTGAGCGTCTTGCCCAGCACGGCGAGTTGATGTCGAAGTGAGCCGTCATGCACCTGATCGCCGACGCGCACCACGGCTCCACCGATGATGGATGCATCGGTAGCGTAGGTTGCGATCACGGAGCGCCCGAGAGACGTTGAGAGTGCACCTTCAATGCGCTCACGCTCCGCAGCGGAAAGCTCCGTTGCCGATGTAACGTCAACACGCTGAATGTTCCGGATCGTATCGACCTGCGCACCAACCTCATCGGCGATATCCCTCCAGATGTCCCCGCGCCCCTTATCAACGACAAGGTGAAGAAACGACAGCGTCAGGGGGCTGACCCTGGATGAAAAAAGCTCGTCGATAATGCGCTTCTTGAGTTCGTGGGTTACCACCGGACTGCGAAGCACTGCCTGAAGCTCCTTCGAGGAGTCAGCCATAGCACGAACCGTAGCCATATCAGCCGACACGGTATCGACCGAACCCGAGGCGACGGCCGAAGACAGCAGTGATTTGGCGTAACGGCGGGCGATCTTAAGACTTGACATGTGGATCAGTTCTTGGAGAGTTCGTTGACGTAAGATTCGACGATACGCTTGTGGTCTTCACCGTCGAGCGAACGGCCGATGAGCTTCTCCGTTGCACCCACCACGAGCGAGGCTACCTCGTTGCGCAGAACCTGAATTGCTTCATCTTTCTGACGGTCGATCTCACGCTGTGCTTCGGCAAGCTTCTGCTGCTTGACGTGTTCGGCCTCCTCAGAGGCCTTCCGGATAATATTCTCTGCCTGGTTGCGGCCTTCCTTAACGATCTCCATTGTTTCACGCTGGGCCTTTGCCAGACGCTCCTGGTTTTCGCGGATCAGATCCTGGGCTTCGCGATTGGCACGCTCTGCTGCCGTGATCGCTTCACGGATGGACGACTCGCGGGAGGCGATCGCATCACGCATCGGCTTCCAGCCGAACTTCCCGATGATGAGGGCGAAGATGCTGAAGTTGATGAGGGTCCAGATGACCAGACCCGGGTCGAACGATAGAAATGCTGGCATGACAGGTGTGAGGTTTCGGGTGTGAGGTGTGAGGTGTGAGGTTGCCGACTACTGGTTGCGGAAGGCGCCTGCCTGCTTCGGCATAACGCCTCCGGCAACCGACCCCGACGTGCGGGGTCGCAGAAGTGTCAGAATTACGGGTTCTTGACAGCAAGGAGGATACACACGACGCCGGCCAGAAGGGCAACGCCTTCGATAAGGGCAGCGCCGATGATCATCGTTGTGCGGATGTCGCCCGCATTTTCAGGCTGACGGCTGCTGGCTTCGAGAGCGGCTGCTGCGAGACGACCGATACCGGTGCCGACGCCGAAGACCGTGATGCCAAGGCCGAGACCGGCTGACAACCAGGCAAATGCTACTGGATCCATGAGACTTCCTTCCAAAGTGAGTTGAGGTAAAAGTGTTGTTGTCTGTTTCGACGTTACGTTTGGGATCAGTGCGCCTCGGCGTGATGATGGTCATCGTGCTGGGCATGGTCGCCCAGAGCCAGCCCAACAAACACAGCCGAAAGCATCGTGAAAATGTACGCCTGCAGGAACGCCACAAGGAGCTCCAGCAGATAGATGAACACCGAGAATAGAACGCTGATCGGGGCAACTCCCCATCCTACCGTCGGGCCCATCTCCTGTGCGAAGAAGAAGATCAACCCGACGAGCGACATGAGCACGATGTGTCCGGCGGTCATGTTCGCAAACAGTCGGATCATCAGAGCGAATGGCTTCGTGATAATGCCGACCAATTCGATCGGTACCATGATCGGTGCGATGTATACAGGCGCACCTCCGAGCAGGTGGGCAAACCAAGCTTTGACGCCGGCATCCTTGAAGGCGATGTAGTTCACCACGATCAGCGTGCAGGTTGCCAGTGCCATTGTCACCGGCAGTGCGCCGGTTGCGGCGTGCGCACCGGGCAGCAGAGAGATCAGATTCAACGTCAGAATGAAGAAGAACAGCGACATCATGAACGGCATCAGACGCGACGCGCGCTTTTCCGTTCCGACGTTCGGCCGCACGATCTGATCGCGCACGTAGACCACCAGCGACTCGAGTACATTCTGAATTCCGCGTGGTGCCGAAAGGGGCGACTTACGATAGCGTGACCGGGCGATGCCGAATAGGATAGTCACAAGGATCATTGCGATCCACTGGTACGCCACAAAGTTGGTGACCGACAGATCAAGC
>DNLG01000044.1:3320-8174 GCA_003488525.1 Bacteroidota bacterium
CCGAAAAAGATGTTCAGCTCATGGTGATCGCCAAGCTGATCCAGAAGCTTGTTGAACGTGAACTTGCCATCATCATGCGCGGCCGCGTGGCCGGAAGCATGCACACCGGGCGCCGCATGAAGACTGTCAGCACCGTGTCCGGTCGAATCGTGTTGTTGCACTTGTTCTTTACTCATAGTCTTGATCGTTCTCGTACCAAAGCGCTATGCCAGAGCATAACTGTCGGTCACTAGCTCATCCCCTTTTTTTTTAAAGGGGCGTTTCACGTTTGCTAGCTGCTGACGCTTTGTGCGCTCCATAGAGAAGTGAAAAAAAAAGACTTCGACCATCAGACCGGCAAATGCAGAGATCGAAAACGTGAGCGCAAAAGAAACCTGATGCATCCGCAGAACTCCGAGGCACAGGTAGGCAAGCGTCACAACGATGATGCCACGGATACCGAGGCTACCAAACACCAGCCCCATGAAGCTGTTCAGCTCCTTGGTCTGTGCGCGCTTGGACACAACGTATCCCGCCCACGAGTTGGCCACACTGATACCCAGCGCAGTGATGACGGCAACAATAGGTCCCTTCGGATCCACCCCTCGTACTCTACCTTTCCCGTTTTGTTTCAGCCCCCTGATCACGCGACAAACGAGTGACCATGCGCAGGAACTGCATGAGTCCAACAATCGATCCCAGCACGGCACCGGAAACGAGGCCGATAGGCTCCGATCCCAGAATGGTGTCGATCCACCAACCGAGCGCCGTACACACAAGCACCGTTGCCGCAAGCTGACCGCCAAGGGCCATGTACGGAGCAAGTTGTTGCATCGGCGATCGCGAGGTCGACATGATCACCACGTCTGTAAAAAATGCCGCGCAAAAATAGGTCGGCGGTCTCTAAAAGCCCAATTCCCGTAGGGCATTGAGTACGGCCTCACCGTAGATGTTCGACGACTCGCCGTACCAGACCCCGTCGGGAATGAAGCGAACAACCCCATAGGTGGACGGATCAAGGTATTTCAGGGGGCTGGAGGCGATGACGGTGAATTCCTCCGCCCGGAACTCGTTATCCACATCGTGGATGGCGACGGTGCAGCCGAACTCGGTGGGGCGGCGTTCGTCGATCGGAGCTTTCTGATAGCCGAGCAAGACGAACGGGATGCGGACCTTAACCACATAACCGTCCCTGGTTCGGGCCGAAACCGCACGGATCTGACGTCGCGCCTGGTTCTGGGTGGGGTCAAGGTCATCGGTAGTCCGCACAACAACCCGCGGTAGCCGGTCGGCAAAGTCGCCCAGGCGGACAACAATGGTGTACAGACCGGAATCGCTGGTATGGCGGACGTTGATATCGGTCCGGTTGGCGATGCTGACGTTGCGTGAGACTCCCGATTCGGCCTCAGGCGATACGTCGAGGTAGAGTTCCAGGTGATCAGCCACACAGGTATCGCACCAGCCGGTCACAACATTTGAATCACGGACATTGACCCGCAGATACAGGTAATCGTCGTCGTACACCATCCGCGCCCGAAATGACACGTCCTCCTCACCGGTCCACCAGTACGACCCTTCGGTAACATGGTCAATGCCCTGCACGGAGGCTTCAGGCACAAATCCCGCGAAGACCTGCCTGCCCCTTGCATAACATGGAATGGTCATGTACTGACTCTCATAGACCGCCTCATCGTCCTTACGGAGGAAACGCTCGCGTGTTGATAGCGTCTGGAATGATCGGTAGGATTCGTGCCCCAGGGACTCAACCCTGTTGGTGACAAATTGATCTACCAACACCACCGCCCCTTCGCGAAAGCGGTAACCAAGAATGGACCAGTCTTCGGACTTGCGTTTGACCGTGACGTAGCAGGATGTGTCTCGGATAACGACGCCGACCTCAAGGGGCAGATCCACAAAGGGGAAGGGCATCTTGGAGATGTTGACCAGAAAGCCGTCAACATCCACGAACATGTAAACAAGGCACTCCCGCTTGCGCGATCCGCTCACGTGCAGGGACACAGCCAGATCGTACACGCCGTCTCCACTGAAGTCGCCCACATCCCAACCCCAGATGCGATAGCTCGCGCCAAGGGGCATGGAATTGCGGACATCTGCCAGTAGTTCCTCTGCGAAATACGGATCAGCCCTGCGTTTGAATTCCTCGAAGTCCATTCCAGACTGGGCCCACAGCGACGCGGGCCAGAGCGCTGCAATCAGCAGAAGGGGCCCAAGAGCCCGACGTATGGTTCCGCCGAAGGTCACAGCGTACGCGCGCTCGACAGGATGGAATCACGAACCTCGATATGACTTGCCTTAAGGCGAGCTCCAAACTGCGCCACGACCTGCGCCGAAGCATACGAAGCCAGCCGGGCTGCGTGTTCCGGGTGATACCGATGCAGCACGCCGTAAAGAAACGCGCCGGCATACATGTCGCCGGCACCGGTGGCATCGACGGGTGTTACAGCGTAGGCCGGCACATTGGCCGTAGTGCCATTCCAATGCACTCGGCTGCCCTCTGCCCCCTTGGTAACAACGACGTTGCGGTAGCGGGAGGAAAGTGCTTCAAAGGCCTCCTCGGCCGTTTCCGTGCCCGCCAGCGCCGTTGCCTCGCGTTCATTGCAGAACACCAGGTCACAATGCTGTAGGACGGAACGAAGCCTGTCGCCAAAGACGTCAACAATGAATCCATCGGAGCAGCTTACGGCCACGGAGGTTCCGTGCTTGCGCGCATGATGCAGGGCAACCTCAACGGCTTCGGCACCATTGTCATCGGTAAGCTTGTATCCCTCAACGTAGATCCACTCACTCGAACCGATCACATCCTCCCGGATATGCGAACGGTCGAACATGGCATTCACGGCAAGGGTGGTATTGAGTGTGCGCTCGCTATCCGGGGTGATCATCACCAGGCAGCTACCAGTGGTCTCACCTGCTACGGAGGCAGCAGACAGCTCGATGCCGAGCTCGCGAAACTCCGAAGCGTAGAAATCCCCATAGTGATCGCCTCCAAGCACGGAACAGTAGGCCCCCTGACCTCCGAACTGGGCAAAGGCAATGATGGTGTTGGCGGCCGAACCGCCACTGCAGCGATGAACGTCACGATCGCCGAGCCGGGCGATGATCTCTCGCTGTCGGTCGGCATCCGTCAGAGTCATAGCGCCCTTCTGGACGCCGAATGTCGAAAGCTCTTCCTCGGTCACGCGGTACTCGAGGTCAACGAGGGCATTACCGATGCCCGACAGCATGATGTTTTTCACGGCGCAAATATAGAATCATGGCCGTCGATTGGCGGCCAGGCAGTTTGCCGACGAATGTGCCGCGCTACGCCGCGGAAGCGTCTACGCCGGAGAGGCGCACGATCTCCATGCACAGCTCGGGGAACTCCATACCGGCCGCGCGAGCCGCCATGGGTACAAGACTTGTAGCCGTAAAGCCGGGGATCGTATTGACCTCCAGGCAGAACGGCATTCCTTCCGGCGTCAGACGGAAGTCCACGCGACTGTATGCGCGGCAACCCAGAATGCCATGGGCTGCCACGGCGAGGTTGCGGACGTGCTCATCGACAACGTCCGAGATGTCTGCCGGACAGTGATACTCGGTCTTGCCTTTGACGTACTTGTTCTCGAAGTCATAGTACCCATCCTTCGGAACGATCTCAATCACCGGGAGTGCCTCACTACCAAGTACCGCCACGGTCAGCTCGCGTCCGGGCACGTAGGCTTCGATCATCACGGTGCTGCTGAATGCCCCGGCCAGCCGGATCGCGGCTTCAAGCGTATCAAGATCGGGCTCATGCAGAATCGTCATGCCGACGGTCGACCCCTGATCGTTGGGCTTTACTACGAGCGGACCCGGAATCTCGCGCATCAGACTCTCAAACAGACCATCGTCATCGAACTGATCATGTGTGACGCTCACCCATGGCGCAGTAGGAATACCGGCCGACTGAAACAGGAGTTTCGAAAGCCCCTTGTCCATGGCCGTCGCACTGGCCAGCATGGTGCTGCCGGTGTAGGCAATGCCACGCAGGTCCAACAGGGACTGCATATAGCCATCCTCGCCATAGCGTCCGTGAAGCAGGTTAAACACCACATCAATGCCATCAAGATGCGACGACGTGACACATTCAAGCAGCCGACGGGAGTCGAACGTATCCAGCTCCTGAATCGTCACTTCCCGCGCCGATGCCTCATGCAGCTCCTGATCGGTAAGGGGCTCGGCGGCTCCCCGCATCGGGTCGATCGCAACAACATCATGTCCAAGCTCCCGCAGGGCGAATACCGCCGCCCGTCCGCTGAGGAGTGAAATGTTTCGTTCGGCGCTGATACCACCGAGCATCACGGCAATCTTCATGACCCTTTGGCTTCCTGATACAGTGAGCGGAGGAACTTTACATCTTCCCAGACGAGCTTCTTCCATTCCGGGTTGCGCAGCAACGCTGCCGGATGATAGGTCACGAGCGTCGGGATACCCTGGTAATTATGAACCGTTCCACGAAGAGCGGTCATCGTCTCGCCGGACTTCAACAGCGTATGCGCCGCCGTCAGGCCCAGCGCAAGAATGAACTTCGGCTTAATGAGCTCGATCTGTTTCCACAGATACGGTTCGCACGAATCGGTCTCACCCACAAGGGGCTTGCGGTTATTTGGAGGACGGCACTTGAGAATGTTGCAGATGTAGACGTCATCGCGCTGCAGCTCGATCGATTCCAGGATCTTCGTTAGCAGCTGACCGGCCCGACCAACAAACGGCAGGCCCTGGGCATCCTCATCTGCACCTGGCGCTTCGCCAATGACCATGATATCGGCATTGGGGTTCCCCGAGCCGAAGACAAAGCTCGTGCGTGTGGCACCCAGCGGACACTTCATGCACCCG
>DNLG01000044.1:8451-11455 GCA_003488525.1 Bacteroidota bacterium
GATCGTTGCCGGATCCACGTGGTCGACGTAGAGCGTCGATCCGTGCATCTGTTTCTGCTGCTGGAGGTAGCGCTGCAATTCATCGGCTATCGTCGGCATGCAGACATCAGTCCTCGTGCGCTTCGGCTTCTTCCGGTTCCTCGAGCGCGTCACTGCTCATTGCCCGGGAAGAGGCAAAGACAATCGTGGACGTCTTTTTGTCGAGCTTTCCCTTGATCGTACAGCCGTCAGGGAAGCCCCCTCGCAGAACTTCTTCAGCGATCGGATCCTCGACGTAACGCTGGATCGTGCGACGAAGAGGACGAGCGCCGTACTTCTCATCAAAGCCCTTCTCAGCCAGGAACTCCTTGGCTGTCTTACCGAGATCAAGCTTGATGTTTCGGGCACTCAGCCGCACAAGCAGACGCTTGAGCTGAAGATCGATGATCCGGACCATATGCTCTTTCTTGAGCGGTCGGAAGATCACATACTCGTCGATGCGGTTAAGGAACTCCGGATTGAACAGGCGCTTCATGGTCTCTTCGACCGTAGACTTCATGTTCTCGTAGTTGTCGGATGATTCATCGGTGGCGAAACCGATCCGTCCGCCGGCCTTGACATCACGCATGCCCACATTCGAGGTCATGATGATGATCGTGTTCTTGAAGTCGATCCGTCGTCCGAGTCCATCGGTCAGCTGACCATCATCAAAGACCTGGAGCAGAATGTTGAACACATCAGGGTGTGCCTTTTCAATTTCATCCAGCAGTACGATCGAGTACGGCTTGCGGCGGACCTTCTCGGTCAGCTGTCCACCCTCTTCGTATCCGACGTATCCCGGAGGCGCACCGACCAGGCGCGACACGGAGAACTTCTCCATGTACTCGCTCATGTCGATGCGGATCATGGCATCCTCGCTGTCGAACATGTAACGCGCCAGTGCTTTGGCAAGCTCCGTCTTGCCCACGCCCGTCGGACCAAGGAACATGAACGAACCGATCGGACGCGACGGGTCTTTCAGTCCGGCCCGCGCCCTGCGAATGGCCTTGGCAAGATGCTCCACGGCCTCGTCCTGACCGATGACCTGCGAACGGAGTTCGTCGGCCATCTTCAAGAGCTTGGCCGTCTCACCCTCAGCAATGCGGTTGACCGGGATGCCGGTCATCATGGCGATCACATCGGCAACATCTTCCTCAGCAACATCAAAGACCACATCCGAACTCGAGGACTCCCAGGCCTCTTTGGCCTGTTCGAGCTCGGTCTGATACTTCTTCTCGAGATCGCGCAGACGCGCCGCTTCTTCGAAGTTCTGGGACTTCACGACGCTATTCTTCAGCAGACGAAGCTCCTCGATCTTACCTTCCAGCTCGAGCACCTCCTTGGGCACATGGATATGCGCCAGGTGCACACGAGCGCCGGCTTCGTCCATAACATCCAGAGCTTTGTCCGGCAGGAACCTGTCCGTGATGTAGCGGTCGGCCATCATTACGCAGGAGCGTACGGCCTCATCGGAATACCGAACTCCGTGATGCTTCTCGTAACGGTCTTTGACGTTATGCAGGATCTGGATGGCTTCGTCAGCAGTTGGCGGATCGACAAGGATCTTCTGGAATCGCCTGTCCAGGGCGCCGTCCTTTTCAATATGCTGACGGTACTCGTCCAGTGTCGTCGCACCGATGCATTGGATGTCGCCCCGCGCAAGAGCCGGCTTGAACATGTTCGATGCGTCGAGCGAGCCACTGGCGCCCCCTGCCCCGACAATCGTATGGAGCTCATCGATGAAGAGAATCACGTCCTTGGCCTTTTCCAGCTCGCTCATCACGGCCTTCATGCGCTCTTCAAACTGTCCGCGGTATTTCGTGCCGGCAACAAGTGCCGCAAGGTCAAGCGTGACAATGCGCTTGTCGAAGAGCACGCGCGACACCTTCTTGTCGATGATGCGAATGGCAAGTCCCTCGATGATGGCAGTCTTGCCAACACCGGGCTCGCCGATCAGGACCGGATTGTTTTTCTTGCGCCGAGACAGAACCTGCGCAACGCGCTCGATCTCCTTTTCGCGCCCGATCACCGGATCGAGCTTGCCTTCCACGGCAAGCTTCGTCAGGTCGCGACCGAAATTGTCCAGCACCGGGGTCTTTGCACGCTCCGGCGCCGCCGGACGTGCGGCCGATGCGGCAGAACTGGTGCCGCGTTCACTGCGAGGGGGCGCTGGACTCTGCCGCCCACTGAGGTAGGCGTCGAGTTCCTTGCGTACGGCATCGTAGTTGACCGAGAACTGACCCAGGATCTGAGCCGCTATGTTGTCCTCGTCCCGCAGCAAAGACAGAAGCAGATGCTCGGTGCCGATAACGTCAGCCTTGTAGAGCTTCGCTTCAAGGTAGGTGATCTTGAGGACCTTTTCTGCCTGCTTCGTCAGCGGGATATTGCCGATCGTCAGCGGTCCGCTCATGGTCCGAACGGTGTCCTCGATGGCCTTCTTCAGCTTGCCGAGTTCGACGCCGAGGTTTCGAAGGATCTTGATACCGATCCCTTCGCCCTCGCGAATGATGCCGAGCAGAAGATGTTCGGTACCGATGTAATCATGACCCAGACGCAGGGCCTCCTCACGACTGAGTCGGATGACGTCCTGCACGCGGTTCGAAAAATTGCCTTCCATGACCTCTTTGTCCTTCGGAACGTTTGGTGTTCAGCCGAATGACGAACAGACGTCCGTTCTGTTTCGACGGAACGTCCGAAATATACTGCGTCAATGTTGCGACGGACTGCCGAGATTATGCACAGCCACTCAGTCGAAGATGCTCTTGACCTTGCCGATACTGACGATCAGATTAGGCTCTTTGGACGCCGCAGCAGCGGACGCCGCAGCAGGTGAAGGAGCCGCAGCGCTCTTCTTACCCTTTTTGCCCTTGGGTGCTGCGGTCTCGGCCACGGGCGCAGAGGCAAAGGGAGCTGTGGCAATGGTCTTTACCTCGAAGGTCACCCGAACGTCCGCCAGCTTAATGTCGCGAAGTGCCTGACGGATGGT
>DNLG01000158.1:0-1158 GCA_003488525.1 Bacteroidota bacterium
CGCGTTTCCCTCGCGCGAAGCGCGCGTCACGTCGCGACGCATGCTGTTATCGCGTCCACACGACGCGCCCCGGCTTCGATGAGGGCGGTGGCGCAGGCGTTCAGTGTTGCGCCGGTGGTGAGAACATCGTCGACGAGAACGATGTGCTGTCCTCTGACGAGCAACGGGGAAGGGACGGCAAACGCTGCGTTGACATTACGTTGCCGATCATGCTGATCAAGCGAGGTTTGCGTAGGCGTGTAGCGTTGTCGCACGACCACGCCCTCATCGATAAGTGCATGACCTGTCTGCATGCTTAGCCCCTTTGCCAGTAGGTACGCCTGATTGTAGCCACGCTCGCGGCGCCGTGCCGGATGAATGGGAACGCCCATGAAGGCGGCATCGGGATGCAGCTGCTGCATGTCTGGGTGACGTGCCATGACTCGTCCGAGGGCGCATGCCAGGTTGGCGCGCGCGCCATACTTGATGGCATAGATGACCGCGTCAATGCGCGACGAACGGTTCACGGCCCAGCAGGCAGACACCCGAAACAGCAGGTAGTCATCCGGATGCACATGCCGCTGCAGGAGCACTTCGAGCGCTGATCCCATGGGCGCGCCCCTTTCGGCGGCCAGCGCCAGGTCATCCACGCTCGGCAGCAGTGTTGACTCGGCTCCGAGGTATGCCTGTGTTAGCAGGCAATGACGTGGATAGATGACATCGTCGAGCACTTCACGTGCCCGATCGAGGATCGACGAAAGGCAGGGCAGGCGCATATACGTTCTTTGTGTGCAGGCACACACCGAACGTGACATCGCCACAGAGGTGTCGCGACTATGTACCCGGACGCTCGTTGACGAACTGCAGACGCGATTCGATCGCCTCCGGCAGCGGTGGGGTGTGCTGCGTGGGCACCAGGTATGAACTCAGCGACGTCAGGTCGTCGAATACTCGTTGACGGATCGTTGTCTGCATCAGGTAGTCGTGACCTGATGAGCCCCCTGTGCCGACACGCATGCCGATCATGCGGCTGACCATCATCGTGTGACGGTAGCGCCAGAGGGAGACCAGACGGTCGAGCTCGATGATCGCATCAACGAAGCGGTACGGCGACTGCAGCAGGGGGCGATCACGATACGTGGAGATGAACAGCGCGGCCAGTGTTGCCCGCTGCGACAT
>DNLG01000158.1:1385-2067 GCA_003488525.1 Bacteroidota bacterium
TCGAGGGCAGACGTTGGATCGGTTCCCTCGGCCTCTGCCAAAACGCGTACCTCGCGACGGTCATTGTCGAGCATCGACCGCACGGAGGATTTGTAGGCATCCCAGAAGGCAAACTCACCATGTTCCATAAACGGCATCTGTTCGAGCCAGCGTTGCACCGCCGCAAACAGCGTGGTGCGGCTGCTGGCATCATCAAGCTGCTTCAGCTGCTCGGGCGTGAATGGCTCGGTGTAGTGACGCAGCACGCGCTTCTGCTCGGGCAGACCCAGTGTGCGCTCCAACACACGCCACTGCAGCGACTGAAAGCCACTGGCAGGATTGAGAAACGCGCGAAACTCCATGAACTCGCCCGGCGTCATCGTTTCGATCAGCGTGAACTGCTCGGCCAGATGCGCCATGATCTTGTTCACCCGGAGGATGCGACTCAGGCACAATGACATGTCCGCCTCCGGCACATATGGCCGATCAAGCAGACGGATCACGGAGTCGACCTCGAACAGCACCTGCTTGAACCACAATTCAAACGACTGGTGCGTGATGATGAAGAGCATCTCCTCATGCGCCGGCGCCCCGTGCTTGGCACTCTCCATATGCTGCGCCCCAAGCACGGCATCGAGAGCAAGGTAGTCGGAGTAGTAAAGCATGGGGGAGAAATTACGGAAGTACGGAAGTACGGAATTAC
>DNLG01000158.1:2152-4809 GCA_003488525.1 Bacteroidota bacterium
CTCCATATGCTGCGCCCCAAGCACGGCATCGAGAGCAAGGTAGTCGGAGTAGTAAAGCATGGGGGAGAAATTACGGAAGTACGGAAGTACGGAAGTACGGAAGTACGGAAGTACGGCTGCTCCTATCATTGCCGCGAAGGCGGGAATCCATCGTCAAATGCGTGTAACCTTCTCCTCGATAACGGATTTACGTTGCCAGGCAAAAGTACTTTGACTGAAAAGGTTTAGATTCTCCATCCATCAATCCGTTAGGTCCGCTCATGAGCAACTATCTACGCCATCTGTTCTTTGCATTGTCGATCATCGCGCTTGCTTCATGCGGACCGTTTGTCGACCCGGGCGATTCGGATTTCGGGGAGTCGGTGCGGACGACCATCACGGGTCGGGTGATCGACGAAGCGGGCAAGTCCGTGCAGGGGGCTGTTGTGCGTGGTCATGGAGTCTCGACCACGACCAATGCCAACGGCGTCTTTGTTCTGCAGAACGTCACTGTGCCGTCAACGCGCGCTGTCGTCATGGTGAGTAAGAGCGGATACTTCACGGGAGCCCGCGCTGCGTATCCGACAGCGAACAAGGTCACGACGATGATGCTGACCATGCAGGAGGCAAAGCAGATCCGCACGTTCAACGCGTCCACCGGCGCACAGGTGACCGTTGGAAGTGCGAGCATCGATCTTCCGGCAAACGGTTATGTGGATGCGCAGGGACGTTCGTACACGGGTTCGATCTCCGTTGCGGCACGCTATCTCGACCCGCTGGCGGCAAACTTCTACGATAGCTTCTCGGGCGATATGGCTGCTCTACGAGCCGATGGGTCGTCCACCGAACTCGTCTCCTACGGAGTGCTGCGCGTGTTGCTGACCGGTACGCAGGGTCAGCCCCTTAACCTGGCCAGTGGTGCAACAGCCAAACTGACGTATCCCGCTGCCGGCTCCACTGCATCGGAGATACCGCTCTGGCACTTCGATGAGAAGAAGTCTATCTGGGTTGAGGAGGGTAAGGCCACGTTGACCGGTGCACAATACGTTGGAACCGTAACACACTTTACCGACTGGAACCTCGACGTACCGGGAGCTCGCCGGGCATTTATTGAAGGTCGCGTAACATGCGGAGAAGACACGCCCCTTGCTGGCATCGTTGTCGAAATTGGTCAGGTCAGTGCCGTAACGGATCAGGACGGTTTCTATCGCCGTCGCGTGCCGGCAGACTTCGCCTTCGACGTTTCGGTGAAGGGGGCTCGCAATGAAGGCATTTCTGCCGCAGCATCAACGGTTGGTCCGATCGCTGAGAACCA
Organism: Bacteroidota bacterium; assembly: GCA_003488525.1. Classification (GTDB taxonomy): domain Bacteria; phylum Bacteroidota; class Ignavibacteria; order Kapaibacteriales; family Kapaibacteriaceae; genus UBA10438. Next base: position 3,447 of record DNLG01000158.1, read on the forward strand.
GACACTCCGCAAGGACATCGTCGTTTCTCCATGCCCGACGCTTCTGCAGGTGCAAATGGTTGACTGTAATGATGCCCCGATCGGTGGCTTTCTGCAGGTGATCACTCCAACGGGCGTGAAGGTGGCCTCGTCCACCACGGGAAAGATCACGGTGACCGTTCCTGCCGGCGTTGCTCTGACGCTTGAAGGGTACAGCACCGACGGGCGCACGATCACCTCGACGCCGGTTCTTCCCATCGCCGGCGGTTCCATGTTCGATGCCGGCAAGCTCAAGGCCTGCGGCGGCGTGGAAACCAAGTATGTAGAGTTCTCGCTTCCAGCCAATCAGGCGGCACGATTTGCCGCTCTGAACAATGATGGAGCGCGAGTGGCGATCGTGACACAGAATACAGTCTTTGCCTTCGACGCGGCCACGGGCACGCAGCTGTGGAGTGCGGCAATCGCCGGTACTCAGGTGTTTGCAACATCGATCCGTTTTGTGGCGGCCGACCAGCGCGTTGCTGTCTCGACGAATCAGGCAACCTACATCTATGATGCGGCAACCGGACAGGTCGTCTCAACCGTCACGGCACGTGGCCGACATCAGATCACCTCGGATGGATCGAAGGTCTATGTGCTGCCGGATTCCGCAGCCACTCCCCGCATTGACGAGTACACAGCTTCAACAGGCATTGTTGCCCGTACGATCAACGTGTCCCTGCCCGCCGGCAAGGGTGTGGGCTTTATGGGGCTCCAAGGCGACGGATTCGCTGTACTCCAGGCATACTCGCCGGCATCCATTCTCACGGTCGATCTCGCCTCTGGCAATACCGTACGCACATTCAGCGGTCTGCAGGATTCAACAGGTAACCCAATGCTCGGCGAAACAGCCACGCTCTCGCCATCAGGTAGAGTGATCGTTACGATGGGTCTGCGTGGTACCTCCGGTGCGGGTCAGACGACGTTTGTCGATCTTGTAACGGGCGCCGAGGTCTCAAAAATCTCAACGGGCGCGTCCGTGCTGGCCATCTCCGCAGATGATGCGAAATATGTTGGCCGTGCCTACACCACTGGTGCTCCGGCAACTCTCTCAGACGTGCGATCACAGCAACTGCTGCGCATTCTCCCGATCGGATCTGCAACGGACTTCCCGACAGGCTTCAGCTTCAGCGCCGACGGCTCAAAGCTCGTCGGCATGGCCGGAGGGAATGCTCAAGGCGGACCTGCTGGCACAGGTGCACGGGTTAGAGTTTACGAGGTGCGGTGAGGACGAGTGACGAGTAGCGGCGAGACACAGTCTCGCCCGTTTGTGACAAGTGACCTCGAAATCCCACCTCTAACATGCGCGCGATTACAGAGTTACGGAAGTACGGGAGTACGGAAG